>NZ_JBVHYH010000035.1:3577-73232 GCF_055569135.1 Kitasatospora sp. NPDC029367 | reverse complement strand
AGAAAAAGAGAGAAACAGAACCGAACACACCCCCCCCCCCCCCCCCCCCCCCCCCCCCCCCCCCCCCCCCCCCCCCCCCCCCCGCCGTCGCGTTCCCCGGGCTACAGCGCGCCCGGCCGCACCAGGCCGCTCTCGTAGGCGTACACCGCCGCCTGCACCCGGTCGCGCAGCTGGAGCTTGGTCAGCACGTGGCCGACGTGGGTCTTCACGGTCGTCTCGCTGACGAACAGCTCGGCCGCGATCTCCGCGTTCGACAGCCCGCGCGCCACCAGCTTCAACACCTCCAACTCCCGCTCGGTCAGCGCGCTCAGCGCCTGCGGCGGGGCCTCCTCGCCCGAGGGCAGCTTGGTGGCGTACATGTCCAGCAGCCGGCGGGTGATGCTCGGCGCCAGCATCGCCGCGCCGTCCGCGACCACCCGGATCGCCTGCACCAGCTCCTCCGCCGGGACGTCCTTGAGCAGGAAGCCGCTGGCGCCCGCGCGCAGCGCCTCCACCACGTACTCGTCCAGGTCGAAGGTGGTCAGCACCAGCACCTTGGCCGGGCCGTCCCGACCCGGACCGGCGATCCGACGGGTCGCCTCGACGCCGTCCATCCGCGGCATCCGGATGTCCATCAGCACCACGTCGGGCTGCAGCGCCCGGACCTGGTCCAGCGCCTGCTGACCGTCACCGGCCTCGCCGACCACCACGAGGTCGGACTCGGCCTCCAGGATCATCCGGAAACCGGTGCGCAGCAGCGGCTGGTCGTCGACCAGCAGCACTCGGATCGTCACTAGGACTCCTTGCTCATCGGATCCCCCGTGGGATCGCTCTCATCCGACGTACGGGCCAGCGGCAGCGGGTACGGCGGCGGGGTGCCGCCGAACTCCGGGCAGCTGGCCTGGTGGTCGCACCAGTCGCAGAGCCGGTTGCGGGTCGCCGGGAAGTCCCCGGTGGCCACCGCCTGGGCGATCCGCTCCCACAGCGCCTGCAGCTTGCGCTCCACCGCGAGCAGGTCGGCCTCGTCCGGGTCGTAGCTGACCACGTCCCCGCCGCCGCCGAGGTAGACCAGCTGGAGCCGCTTGGGGATCACGCCCTTCCAGCGCCACACCACCAGTGCGTAGAACTTCATCTGGAACATCGCCTTGCCCTCGAAGTCCCGCGAGGGCGCCCGGCCGGTCTTGTAGTCCACCAGCCGGACCTCGCCGGTGGGGGCGACGTCCACCCGGTCGATGTAGCCGCGCAGCAGCAGCCCCGACTCCAGGGCCGTCTCCACGTACAGCTCGCGCTCCACGGGGTGCAGCCGGGTCGGGTCCTCCAGCCGGAACCACTGGCCGACCAGCTTCTCGGCGTCCGCCAGCCAGCGGGTCAGCGCCGCGCCGTCCGGGTCGTCCGGGAACAGCGAGCCCAGCTCCGGGCGCTCGCCCAGCAGCCGCTCCCACTGCGGACGCAGCAGGCCCAGCGCCCGCTCCGGCGTCCGCTCGGCCGCCGGGCTGTCGAACAGCCGCTCCAGCACCGCGTGCACCAGCGTGCCCCGGGTCGCCGCCGGGCTCGGCGGCTCGGGCAGCCGGTCGATCACCCGCAGCCGGTACAGCAGGGGACAGGTGAGGAAGTCCCCGGCACGGGACGGGGAGAGCCCGGTCGGGGGCGCCGCCGGGCGCGCCGGGGCCCCGGCGGCGCTGCTGGTGTCGGTCTGCTGCATGGCTACGACCCTATTGCCCTTTGCTGTCATCCCGCTGCCACCGGGCTGCCGCGGTGCCCCTTCCCGGCGGTCGGCCGGGCCCCGGTCCGGTCCGGGGCCGGTCCAGTGGGTATGAACCCTGGCAGAGGGGCGCGCGCCGCCGAGTGGCCGCGATCACGTAGCGTGGGCGCACCGGGGCACGACGGCGGACGACCGAAGGGATCACGGTGAGCGACACCAGGGGGCAGCAGACCTCCGACCAGCCACCGCAGGACGGCGGACGCCCGAAGGGGCGCCCGCCGGAGCACGGCGGCGGCCTCCTGATGGGGCGCCCCTTCGGCGTGCCCGTCTACGTCACCCCGTCCTGGTTCGTCATCGCCGCGCTGATCACCTGGGTGTTCGGCGGGCAGCTCGGCGACGTGCTGCCCGAACTCGGCAGCGGTGAGCGCTATCTGCTCGCGTTCTTCTTCGCGGTCGCCTTCTACGCCTCCGTCCTGGTGCACGAGCTCGCCCACACCCTGGTCGCGCTGCGCTACCGGCTCGGGGTGCGGCGGATCCAGCTGCAGTTCTTCGGCGGCGTCTCCGAGATCGAGAACGAGGCCGAGAGCCCCTGGCGCGAGTTCTGGCTGGCCTTCGTCGGCCCGCTGCTGTCGCTGGTGCTGGGCGGGGTCTTCTACCTGGCGCTGCGCGCCGTCGACCTGTCCAGCGTGCCCGGGGTGCTGCTGACCGGCCTGATGGTCTCCAACCTGGTGGTCGCCGCCTTCAACCTGCTGCCCGGCCTGCCGCTGGACGGCGGCCGGATGCTGCGCGCGGTGGTCTGGGCGATCACCGGCAGGGCGATGACCGGCACCGTGGCGGCCGCCTGGATCGGCCGCGGGCTGGCCGTCGCGGTGCTGTTCGGCCTGCCGCTGGTCAGCGCCTCCCGCGGCGCCGAGCGCACCACCACCGACACCCTGGTGGACGCGGTGCTGGCCGCCGTGCTGGCCGCGATCATCTGGAACGGTGCCACCGGGAGCCTGCGCAACGCCCGGCTCAAGGAGGCGCTGCCCGCCCTGCGGCTGCGCGACCTCGCCCGCCGCACCGTCGAGGTCACCGCCGACACCCCGCTCGGCGAGGCGATGCGCCGGGCCCGCGAGGCCGAGGCCGGCGCGGTCGTGGTGGTGGACGGCCGGGGCGAGCCGATCGCCATCGTCCGGGAGTCCGCGGTACGGGCCGTTCCGGAGCACCGCCGCCCCTGGGTGGTCGTCGGCCCGCTCGCCCGCGACCTCGAACCCGGGCTGCGGCTGGACGCCGACCTCGGCGGCGAGGACCTGCTGCGGGCCGTCCAGGCCACCCCGGCGGGGGAGTACCTGGTGGTCGAGGCGGACGGCCGGATCTACGGCGTGGCCGCGCTCAGCGACATCGAACAGCGCCTCACGGCGGCCGTCTCCGGCCGCTGAGCAGGACCTGGTGAGGCGGGACGCCCCGCTTCCCTTAGGATTGGCCGCATGTCCGAACCGACCGGTGCCGCCCGCCGACGCGGGCCCTTCCAGGTCGGGGACCAGGTCCAGCTGACCGACCCCAAGGGTCGCCACTACACGTTCACGCTCCAGGCCGGGAACCAGTTCCACACCCACAAGGGTGCGTTCCCGCACGACGAGCTGATCGGCGCTCCCGAAGGCACGGTCGTGCGCACCACGGGGAACGTCCCGTACCTCGCGCTGCGCCCCCTGCTCCCCGACTACGTCCTGTCCATGCCCCGCGGCGCCGCCGTGATCTATCCCAAGGACGCGGGGCAGATCCTGGCGATGGCCGACATCTTCGCCGGTGCCCGGGTGATCGAGGCGGGTGTCGGCTCGGGCGCGCTCAGCACGTACCTGCTGCGCGCCGTCGGCGAGCAGGGCATGCTGGCCTCCTACGAGCGCCGGCAGGACTTCGCGGACATCGCCCAGGGCAACGTGGAGCGCTACTTCGGCGGCCCGCACCCGGCGTGGAAGCTGACCGTCGGCGACCTCCAGGACAACCTGGTCGAGACCGACGTCGACCGTGTCATCCTCGACATGCTGGCCCCCTGGGAGTGCCTGGACGTCGCCTCCAAGGCGCTCGTCCCCGGCGGCCTGATCTGCTGCTACGTGGCCACCACGACGCAGATGTCCAAGACCGTCGAGGCGCTGCGCGACCACGGCACCTTCACCGAGCCGCAGGCCTGGGAGACCATGGTCCGCACCTGGCACCTGGAGGGCCTGGCCGTCCGCCCGGACCACCGGATGATCGGCCACACCGGCTTCCTGCTCACCGCCCGCCGCCTGGCGGACGGTGTCGAGCCGCCGCTGCGCCGCCGCCGCCCGGCCAAGGGCGCCTACGGCGAGGACTACGACAGCGGGGCGCCCGAGCCGTCCCTCCAGGAGCGCGCCGCGGCCCGCAGGGCGGCCCGCGACACCGACTCCGAGCAGCCCGACCTGGGCTGAGCCCGGCCCGAACACCAGGGGTGGTGCGAGCATCGCGCTCGCACCACCCCTTTCGTCTGCCGCTCACCCCGGTGTGGGACGATGCTCGCTCACACGCTCCTGGAGCTCTGGAGGGGACGCCTGGTGGAGACCGCGGTCGGGACGACGGCGACGGCCGGACAGCAGACACCGCAGGGCCGCACCCGGCCCGGTCACGCACGGACCGCACCCTGGCACTGGGCCCTCGCCCTGGCCGGCTGCGGCGCGGTGGTGGCCGCCGCACTCGCCGCCTCCCCGGCGACCGGCACCCCGCTGCCCGCCCGCGGCGGCACCCCCAAGGCGCTCGCGGCGAGCGCGGCCCCCGATCCAGCCAAGGCCCAACTGCCCATGGACTGCGGCCCGTTCCCGGTCAGGACGGTGCTCAGCGTGCCCGCCGACCTGGGCGACGGCAGCCCCGGTACGGTCGTCGCCGCGCAGTGCGGCACCGACACCGGCACCCCGCCGGAATCCGTCTACCTGCTCGGCTTCGGCCCGGACCGGCGCCCGGTGGTGGTCGCCACCCTGCTGACCGAGCGGGAGAACCTGACCCTGAGCCGGCTCGCGGTGCGCTCCGACGGCGCCATCACCGGCCGCGCGCAGGGGTATTCGAGCGACGAGGTGCCGCGCTTCCGCCCGGACCTCTCACTCGACCTCACCTGGACGCACCGGGGCGGCGGCTGGGAACGCTCCCAGACCGCCGCCCCGGTCAGTGCGACCTGAACCCTGCGCGCGGCCCGAACCGCTAGTCGGCGTCGGGCCCGTAGACCTCGACCCGGTCGGCGACCCGGCGCACGTGGATGCAGTCGCCGGGGCACTCCTTCGCCGAGTCCACCACGTCCTGAAGGAGCGTCAGCGGCACCGGGGCGGTCTCCCCGGGCTGCTGGCGCAGTTCGTCGTCCTCGCCCTTCACGTACGCGAGTCCGTCGATGTCCAGCTCGAAGACCTCCGGTGCGTACTGGACGCAGATGCCGTCGCCGGTGCACAGATCCTGGTCGATCCACACCTCCAGCTCCTCGGCCGCTGCCGCGGTCTGCTCGGTCACCGACATGGTCCCCTGCCGTTTCTGTCCCGGGTCGCCCCTATTCCTGGAGCAATCCCGCCATTCGTACAACGATCGGACCCACCACCGCGGTCGCGATCGGATATCACTTCGCCCGACGATACATCTGGCCCGCTTTGGGTGGTGCGCGGTGGGTATCCCCTTAGCAGAGGGGAAGCACGCTGGGGCGAAGATCGGACACGCCCGTTCCATCTTTCTTGATCTAGGGGTTTACGGACCCCTGGTCCCAGGTAGGGTCTGGAAGCGTCCAGCTCCCCGGAGGAGGTGAGGACCGTGGCAGCCCACGATGACGACTACAACCGCAGCACCGGCAGGCCCGCTCGTGGTTCCGACGAGGCCGCTCAGGTCTCGTACCTTGAGCAGGAAATCGCCGTACTGCGCCGCAAGCTCGCCGACTCGCCGCGCAATTCGAGAATCCTCGAAGAGCGGATCGTCGAGCTCCAGACCAACCTGGCCGGCGTGACCGCCCAGAACGAACGACTCGCCTCCACCCTGCGCGAGGCCCGCGACCAGATCGTGGCCCTCAAGGAGGAAGTGGACCGGCTGGCACAGCCCCCGGCCGGATTCGGCACCTTCCTCGAGGCGAACGAGGACGGTACCGCCGACATCTTCACCGGCGGTCGCAAGCTCCGCGTCAACGTCAGCCCGAACGTCGCCCTCGACGAACTGCGGCGCGGCCAGGAAGTGATGCTCAACGAGGCCCTCAACATCGTGGACGCGATGGCCTTCGAGCGCATCGGCGAGATCGTCACCCTCAAGGAGATCCTCGAGGACGGCGAGCGCGCCCTGGTCATCGGCCACACCGACGAGGAGCGGGTGGTGCGCCTCGCCGAACCGCTGCGGGACATCACCGTCCGGGCCGGCGACGCACTGCTGCTGGAGCCCCGCTCCGGCTACGTGTACGAGGTGGTGCCGAAGTCCGAGGTCGAGGAACTGGTCCTCGAGGAGGTCCCGGACATCGACTACCGCCAGATCGGCGGCCTGAGCAACCAGATCGAGCTGATCCGCGACGCGGTCGAGCTGCCGTACCTGCACGCCGACCTCTTCAAGGAGTACGAGCTGCGCCCGCCCAAGGGCGTGCTGCTCTACGGCCCGCCCGGCTGCGGCAAGACGCTGATCGCCAAGGCGGTCGCCAACTCGCTGGCCAAGAAGGTCGCCGAGGTCACCGGCCGCCCCCAGGGGAAGAGCTACTTCCTCAACATCAAGGGCCCGGAGCTGCTCAACAAGTACGTGGGCGAGACCGAGCGGCAGATCCGGCTGGTCTTCCAGCGGGCCCGGGAGAAGGCGAGCGAGGGCACGCCCGTCATCGTCTTCTTCGACGAGATGGAGTCCCTGTTCCGCACCCGCGGTTCCGGTGTCAGCTCGGACGTGGAGAACACCATCGTCCCGCAGCTGCTCGCCGAGATCGACGGCGTGGAGGGCCTGGAGAACGTCATCGTCATCGGCGCCTCGAACCGCGAGGACATGATCGACCCGGCGATCCTGCGGCCCGGCCGCCTGGACGTCAAGATCAAGATCGAGCGCCCGGACGCCGAGGCCGCGAAGGACATCTTCTCCAAGTACCTCAAGGACTCGCTGCCGTTCCACCCGGACGACCTCAAGGAGCACGAGGGCTCCGTGGGCGCCACGGTGGCGGCGATGATCCAGTCGGTCGTGGAGCGGATGTACTCGGAGACCGAGGAGAACCGCTTCCTGGAGGTCACCTACGCCAACGGTGACAAGGAGGTCCTGTACTTCAAGGACTTCAACTCCGGCGCCATGATCCAGAACATCGTCGACCGGGCGAAGAAGATGGCCATCAAGGACTTCCTCGACCACGGTCAGCGCGGTCTGCGCGTCTCCCACCTGCTCGCCGCCTGCGTGGACGAGTTCAAGGAGAACGAGGACCTGCCGAACACCACCAACCCGGACGACTGGGCCCGCATCTCCGGCAAGAAGGGCGAGCGGATCGTCTTCATCCGCACGCTGGTCACCGGCAAGCAGGGCGCCGAGTCCGGCCGCTCCATCGACACTGTCGCCAACACGGGGCAGTACCTGTAAGCACGCGGTTGTCCGGGCCGGCGACGGTCCCCGGAGCTGTACGCACCCCGTCCGGCTGTGGCGCCTCGCGGCCCCGCAGCCGGACGGCGCGTCTCGGGGCCCGCCGCACGGCACGGAAATAGGCTCGACCCACCGTCCGCGGGCAGATGTCCGGCGCCGGTGTTGTTCAGCGGTACGTCAGCGTGTTCCGCCCGCCGGGGGCGGGGCACCGGGCAAGGAGGGCCGCATGACCGTACGGCGCGTTATGGGCATCGAGACCGAGTACGGGATCTCCGTGCCCGGGCACCCCAACGCCAACGCCATGCTCACCTCGTCCCAGATCGTCAACGCGTACGCGGCGGCGATGCACCGGGCACGGCGGGCCCGCTGGGACTTCGAGGAGGAGAACCCGCTGCGCGACGCGCGGGGCTTCGACCTCGCGCGCGAGGTGGCGGACGCCAGCCAGCTGACCGACGAGGACATCGGCCTCGCCAACGTCATCCTGACCAACGGGGCCCGGTTCTACGTGGACCACGCACACCCCGAGTACAGCTCGCCCGAGGTGACCAACCCGCGCGACGCCGTGCTCTGGGACAAGGCCGGCGAGCGGATCATGGCGGCCGCCGCCCAGCGCGCGCTGGAACTGCCCAACGGGCAGAACATCCACCTGTACAAGAACAACACCGACAACAAGGGCGCCTCCTACGGCACCCACGAGAACTACCTGATGAAGCGGGCGACGCCGTTCGCCGACATCGTCCGCCACCTCACCCCGTTCTTCGTCTCCCGCCAGGTGGTCACCGGCGCCGGCCGGGTCGGCATCGGCCAGGACGGCTCGGCGAACGGCTTCCAGATCAGCCAGCGGGCGGACTACTTCGAGGTCGAGGTCGGCCTGGAGACCACCCTCAAGCGCCCGATCATCAACACCCGGGACGAACCGCACGCCGACGCCGAGAAGTACCGCCGGCTGCACGTGATCATCGGCGACGCCAACCTCTCCGAGATCTCCACCTACCTCAAGCTGGGCACCACCTCGCTGGTCCTGTCGATGATCGAGGACGCCTTCATCGCCTCCGACCTCGCGGTCGACCAGCCGGTGCGCACCCTGCACCGGGTCTCCCACGACCCGACGCTCAAGCACCTGATCACCCTGCGCAACGGGCGCAAGCTCACCGCCGTCCAACTCCAGCTGGAGTACTTCGAACTGGCCCGCAAGTACGTCGAGGACCGCTTCGGCACCGACGCCGACGAGCAGACCCTGGACGTGCTGGCCCGCTGGGAGGACGTCCTCGGGCGGCTGGAGCGCGACCCGATGTCGCTCTCCCGGCAGCTGGACTGGATCGCCAAGCGGGAGATCCTGGAGGGCTACCGCAGCCGGGACGCCCTGGAGTGGGACAGCCCCCGGCTGCACCTGGTGGACCTCCAGTACAGCGACGTGCGGCCCGAGAAGGGCCTCTACAACCGCCTGGTGGCCCGCGGCCGGTTCGAGCGGCTGCTGACCGAGGAGGAGGTCGAGCGGGCCGTCTCCAAGCCCCCGGAGGACACCCGGGCGTACTTCCGCGGCCGCTGCCTGGAGCAGTACGCGGAGCACGTCGCGGCGGCCTCCTGGGACTCGGTCATCTTCGACCTGCCGGGCCGGGACTCGTTGCAGCGGGTGCCCACCCTGGAGCCCCTGCGCGGCACCCGCAACCACGTCAAGGAGCTGCTGGACCGCTGCCGCACGGCGGAGGACCTGCTGCGCGTCCTCGCCGGCGGGTAACTTTTCGATCACCACGGGTGAACGTCCGCCGAATGGGAATCATCCGGGGTGGCAGCGGGCGTTGGACAGGGAGCACCATCGGCAAACCGGGAGCGGCAGTCGCACCTTGTGTATAGGGTCGGTGCCAACCGGCAACGACCGACCGACCAAACCGTGCCAGACGATTCGAGCGGGGTGAGGGAAATGGCGAGCAAGGACACCGGCGGCGGCCAGCAGCGGGCAAACCGCTCCTCCGAGGAGGTTGAGGAGCAGGTCGCGGAATCGCAGAATTCCGACGAGCTCAAGGAGCGCCAGGAAAAGTTGAGCGACGACGTCGACGCGGTGCTCGACGAAATCGACGAGGTCCTCGAGTCGAACGCCGAGGATTTCGTCCGGGGATTCGTGCAGAAGGGCGGGCAATAGCCCGTACCCGGGTAATCGGGAATTCACGGTCGCGACCGCCCGGGACGGTCGGGCGGCGCTGCCCGCCCGGCCGTCCCGGTTCCGGCCCCTCCACGCGTTGGACGGTGATCGTCGGCGGGTAGGGTGCGGGCAATGCGCGCTTCAAGCTACCTGGAAGGAATCGTGTGGAAGCCAACACTCGTGGCACCGGGCGTCTACCGGCTGCCTTCCTGACACCGGGGTCCTCCTCGTTCCTGGACTTCCTCGCAGAGCACAAGCCGGAGCTGCTGCCCGGCCACCGCGGGCTCCCCGAGGGCTCCGTGGTCGAGGCCCCGCACGGGACCACGATCGTGGCCGCGGTCTTCGACGGCGGCGTGGTGATCGCCGGTGACCGCCGCGCGACCATGGGCAACGTCATCGCCCAGCGTGACATCGAGAAGGTCTTCCCGGCGGACGAGTACAGCGCCGTCGGCATCGCCGGCACCGCCGGCCTCGCGGTCGAGATGGTCCGGCTGTTCCAGCTGGAACTGGAGCACTACGAGAAGATCGAGGGCGCGGTGCTCTCCCTGGAGGGCAAGGCCAACCGGCTCACCACCATGATCCGGGGCAACCTCGGCATGGCGATGCAGGGCCTCGCGGTGGTGCCGGTCTTCGCCGGCTACGACCTCGACCTCGGCCGCGGCCGGATCTTCAACTACGACGTCACCGGCGGGCGCTCCGAGGAGCACGGCTTCACCGCCACTGGCTCGGGCTCGGTCTTCGCCCGCGGCTCGCTCAAGAAGCTCTACCGCGACGGCCTGAACGCCGAGCAGGCCGCCACCCTGGTCGTCCAGGCGCTCTACGACGCGGCCGACGACGACTCCGCCACCGGCGGCCCGGACCTCGCCCGCAAGATCTTCCCGATCGTCTCGCTGATCACCGCGGACGGCTTCCGCCGGCTCGACAACGCGGAGGTCGCGGCGATCGCGGTCGCCATCACCGACGAGCGCCTGAACCGGCCGAACGGCCCGCAGGCCCCGCTGATCTAGCCATCACCTCACAGGAAAGGGACGACCGCCGGTGTCGACACCGTTCTACGTCTCGCCCCAGCAGGCCATGGCGGACCGCGCGGAGTACGCCCGCAAGGGCATCGCTCGCGGCCGCAGCGTGGTCGTGCTCACCTACGCCGACGGCATCGTCTTCGTCGCCGAGAACACCTCCCGGGCGCTCCACAAGGTCTCCGAGATCTACGACAAGATCGCCTTCGCGGCGGTCGGCCGCTACAACGAGTTCGAGAACCTGCGCATCGGCGGCGTCCGCTACGCCGACCTGCGCGGCTACTCCTACGACCGGGCCGACGTCACCGCCCGCGGCCTGGCCAACGTGTACGCCCAGACCCTGGGCACCATCTTCTCCTCGGTCGGCGAGAAGCCGTACGAGGTCGAGCTGATCGTCGCCGAGGTCGGCCGCACCGCCGACAACGACCAGATCTACCGGCTCACGCCGGACGGCTCGGTCGTCGACGAGAAGAACTACGTCGTGGTCGGCGGCAACGCCGACTCGATCGGCAACTACCTGGGCCAGCGCCACCGCGTCGGCATGAGCCTCACCGAGGCGGTGAAGGTCGCGGTCGACTCGCTCGCCCGCGACCCCAACGGGGGCAGCCCGCGCGCCCTCACCCCGGAACAACTGGAGGTCGCGGTCCTCGACCGCCAGCGGTTCCAGCAGCGCAAGTTCAAGCGGATCCTGGGCAACCAGCTGGGCCGGCTGCTCGACGGGGACCAGTCCGCGGAGTCGGACGACGACGAGAACCCGGCGGCGAGCGCGCCGGAGTAGCAGTGCCTGCGGAGTCCCGTACGGCGGCCGGACCGCCGGCGTACGGGACTCCGGTGCCCCTGCGGCGGCCCAGTCGTCGTGGAGGCGGTTTCGGACAGCTCCGACAGAGAATGGAGTGCTCATGGACCGCCGGATTTTCGGGCTGGAGAACGAGTACGGCGTGACCTGTACGTTCCGCGGGCAGCGTCGGCTGTCGCCGGACGAGGTCGCGCGGTACCTGTTCCGCCGGGTCGTCTCCTGGGGCCGCAGCAGCAACGTGTTCCTGCGCAACGGCGCCCGGCTCTACCTCGACGTCGGCTCCCACCCCGAGTACGCCACCCCCGAGTGCGACGACGTGACCGAGCTGGTGACGCACGACAAGGCGGGCGAGCGGATCCTCGAAGGACTCCTGGTGGACGCCGAACGGCGGCTGCACGAGGAGGGCATCGCGGGGGACGTCTACCTCTTCAAGAACAACACCGACTCGGCCGGCAACTCCTACGGCTGCCACGAGAACTACCTGGTGGCCCGGCACGGCGAGTTCTCCCGGCTGGCCGACGTGCTCATCCCCTTCCTGGTCACCCGCCAGCTGATCTGCGGCGCGGGCAAGGTGCTGCAGACCCCGCGCGGCGCGGTGTACTGCGTCAGCCAGCGGGCCGAGCACATCTGGGAGGGCGTCAGCTCCGCCACCACCCGCTCCCGCCCGATCATCAACACCAGGGACGAGCCGCACGCGGACGCCGAGCGCTACCGCCGGCTGCACGTCATCGTCGGCGACTCCAACATGTCGGAGACCACCACCCTGCTCAAGGTGGGCTCCACCGACCTGGTGCTGCGGCTGATCGAGGCCGGCGTGGTGATGCGCGACCTCACCCTGGAGAACCCGATCCGGGCGATCCGCGAGGTCAGCCACGACCTCACCGGCACCCACCAGGTGCGCCTCGCCAACGGCCGGGAGGCCAGCGCGCTGGACATCCAGGAGGAGTACTACACCAAGGCCCTGGAGTTCGCCGACCGCAAGGGCATCAACACCGGCACCATCGCCCAGGTGCTCGACCTGTGGGGCCGCACCCTGGAGGCGGTGCGCACCGAGCGCCTCGACACGGTGGCCACCGAGATCGACTGGATCATGAAGTACAAGCTCATCGAGCGCTACCGCGAGAAGCACGAGATGAGCATGTCCAACCCGCGGGTGGCCCAGATCGACCTCGCGTACCACGACATCCACCGCCGGCGCGGCCTGTTCTACCTGCTCCAGGGCAAGGGCCAGGCGAAGCGGGTGACCACCGACCTCAAGACCTTCGAGGCCAAGTCCGTCCCGCCGCAGACCACCCGGGCCCGGCTGCGCGGGGACTTCATCCGCCGGGCGCAGGAGCAGCGCCGGGACTTCACGGTGGACTGGGTGCACCTCAAGCTGAACGACCAGGCGCAGCGCACCGTGCTGTGCAAGGACCCGTTCCGTTCGGTGGACGAGCGGGTGGAGAAGCTGATCGCCGGCATGTGATCGGGCGCGTCCTGGCGTTGACCGGCCCCGGTGGTGTCTACCGGGGCCGGACGCATGCCGGGCATACGCTGTCCGTCGAGTCAGGAGAGCCGACTTCGACCGACAGTTAGGACCACCGTGCGCCGCACCGCCGGTTTGCTTCTCACCCTGCCGTTGCTGCTCGCGGCCGCCTGCGACAGCTCGCCCAAGGCGGCCGGACCGGCGACGCCGTCCACCGCGAGCGCGGCCCCGACGGTGCCGGCGCCGGTGAGCGAGGCCTCCCCGATGCCCACTCTTTCGGGTGGTGGTTTCGGCAGCAAGGCGACCATCACCATCCCCGAGGGACAGCAGCCCAGCGGCCAGTTCGTGGTGAACACGGTGACGGACGGTGAGCGGTCGACCGTCGGCAAGGGCGACTGGGTGACCGTCAACTACACGGCGAAGGACTGGACCACCGGCAAGGACCTGCCCAGCTCGTACGACGACAACGGCAAGCCCCAGCTCTACCAGGCCGGCAGCGGGCAGCTGGTGCCGGCGCTGGACCAGACCGTGATCGACAAGAAGGTGGGCACCCGGCTGCTGGTGGTGGCCCCGCCGGCGGCCGCCTTCGGTGAGCAGGGCTCCACCCAGCTGGGCGTCAACAAGGGTGACACCGTGGTCTTCGTGCTGGACATCGTGGAGGACCTGCCGCAGGACTCCACGCTGACCGGGAACATGACCCAGCCCGCCGCGACGCTGCCGCAGGTCAAGGACAACGGGAAGGCGCCGGTGGGGATCACCGTCCCGGCCGGGCAGGCCGCGCCCGCAGACCTCCAGCAGGCCGTGCTGATCAAGGGCGAGGGCAAGCAGGTCAAGACCGGGCAGACCCTGATCGTGCAGTACACCGGGGTGCTGTGGAGCAACGGGCAGCAGTTCGACGCCTCCTGGACCCACGGCGGGGCCCAGGCCGTGCAGATCGGCACCGGCAGCGTGATCGAGGGCTGGGACAAGGGGCTGGTGGGGCAGACCGTGGGCAGCCGGGTGCTGCTGGTGGTGCCGCCGGCGCTGGGGTACAAGGACCAGGCCCAGGGGTCGGTGCCGCCGAACTCCACGCTGGTCTTCGTGATCGACATTCTGGAAGCGGTCTAGCGGGCGCTCTAGGAAGTCGCTGGGAGGATTCCGTACGCTTGGGCGGACGCTCGTACAACGAAGCGTCCGTCCTCATCCTGAGCTGTCATACTGCCCTCGCACTGTGGCAGGCGCCGCCCGGCGCCGGGGTCCGGGGCGGACGGGTACGGCGGCAGGCCGGCGCTCACCACGCCGGGCGCAGACCTGGAAGACCTCGTGGCGAGATGGATGGGGAGTCATGACTGAGAAGACGCCGAGCCCGGGCGGGGCCGGCACCGCGGCGAACGACGGCTCTGCTGGTGACCCGGCCGCCTCCCGCCCGGGAGGGCAGGTCGCGGCGGACCGCGAGTCGATCGTCGTGCCCCCGGCGATCCTCGCGCAGCAGGCGGGCTGGGCGCAGCCCGGCGAGAAGCCGCGCGTGACCGGGCCCAAGTCGAACGACGACGACGCCCCGCAGATCTTCGCCAGCAGCGTGCGCAAGGCAGACGACACCTCGGAGGCGGGGTACGACGAGAACCCGCCCGGCGTCGGCAAGCTGGGCGTGATCCTCGGTACGGTGCTCGCCGTGCTGCTGGTCGGCAGCGGCATCACGCTGTACATGGTGAACAAGGACTCGTCGAAGGACACCGCCTCGGTCGCCCAGCCGGACGCGACGAAGTCCGCGCCGCCCACGCCGACCGCCGAGCCGGTGCCGCCGATCAAGGACAGCGCCAAGGTGCTGCCGACCGTCACCGGTGACTTCGGCAAGAAGGCCGAGATCCAGGTGCCGGGCGAGGCCTCCGACGGCTCCTTCGTGGTGAAGGTGCTCTCCGAGGGCAACGGCCCCAAGGTGGACAAGAACTCCTGGACCTCGGTGGACTACACCGCCAAGGACTGGACCACCGGCAAGGACATCCCGAGCTCGTACGACGACAAGGGCAAGCCGCAGATCTTCCAGGCCGGCACCGACGCGCTGATCCCCGCGCTGGACCAGGCCGTGATGGGGAAGAAGGCCGGCAGCCGACTGCTGGTGGTGGCCCCGCCGGCGGCCGGCTTCGGTTCGCAGGGCAAGCCGGACATGTCGATCGGCCCGAAGGACAACCTGATCTTCGTGATCGACATCCGCAACGCCAACGCGCCCGACGCGGTGGTCAGCGGCACCGTCACCCCGCCGCCCGCGGACTTCCCGCAGGTCAAGGACAACGGCAAGAAGCCGGCCGACATCACCCCGGTCGCCGGGGCCAAGGACCCGACCGAGCTCAAGACCCACGTCCTGATCAAGGGCACCGGGCCGGTGGTGGAGAAGGGCGAGAAGGTCGTCGTCCAGTACACCGGCGCGCTGGCCAAGGACGGCAAGGTCTTCGACTCCTCGCTCAGCAAGGGCCAGGCGTTCTCCTTCGCGGTCGGCGGCGGCCAGGTCATCCAGGGCTGGGACCAGGGGCTGACGGGCCAGACCGTCGGCAGCCGGGTCGAGCTGGTGATCCCGGCCTCGCTGGGCTACGGCGACAAGGGGCAGGGCGACATTCCGCCCGGCGCGACCCTGGTCTTCGTGGTGGACATCCTGGATGCCGGTCAGGGCTGATCGACTTTTCGGGGACAATGGTGCGCGTGTGACCTTCGGGTCCGGCCGCGTGGCCGGGTCCCGGCGGGCGGCGGGCGCCCGTAGCGTGGTCCGGACGGGCCGCGGTACGGGTGTCCGCCGCTTGGTCGTGCAGGGAATCTGGGAACGTGAGAAGAGGGACCATGGCTGTGAACCTGAACGAGAAGCCCGAGATCGACTTCCCGATCGGCGACGCGCCGACCGAGCTGCAGATCCGCGACATCGTCGTCGGTGACGGCGAGGAGGCCAAGTCGGGCCAGAATGTCACCGTCCGCTACGTCGGCGTGACCTTCGAGACCGGCGAGGAGTTCGACGCGAGCTGGAACCGGAGCCCCAACGAGTTCCGCTTCCCGCTGGGCGGCGGCCGGGTCATCAAGGGCTGGGACCAGGGCGTCAAGGGCATGAAGGTCGGCGGCCGTCGCGAGCTGACCATTCCGTCGCACCTGGCGTACGGCGCCCAGTCGCCGTCGCCGCTCATCCCGCCGCACTCGACCCTGATCTTCGTGGTCGACCTGCTGGCCGTCTGAGCCTGCCGTGACCTCGGGCCGGACCCCTTCGGGGGCCCGGCCCGAGGCCGTTTCCGGGCCCGGACGGCGGCTCCCGGGGACCGGCCGCGGGACGCGGCTTTTGCACTGCGTACCGCTACCGGTACGGTCGGTCCCGCCGGGTGGGGATCGCCCGGTTGGCGCACCCCGCGCGCGGCGCGGCACACCGGAAGGGTCAGCGATGGCGATCGCCAAGGCAGAGCGGCTGATGAATCTCGCCCTGTGCCTGATGAACACCAGACGTCCGCTCTCCAAGAAGGAGCTGCGGGAATCCATCGAGGCCTACCGCGAAGCCTGGCAGAACAGCAGCGAGGACGCCTTCAACCGGATGTTCGAGCGGGACAAGGACGACCTGCGCGAGCTCGGCCTGGTGATCGACGTCGACGAGAGCGCGCTGGACGGCGAGCTGGGCTACCTCGCCCGCGCCGACCGCAACCGGCTGCCGGAGATCGCGCTGGACGCCGAGGAGGCCGCCGCGCTGACCCTGGCCGCCCGGGTCTGGCAGCAGGCCAAGATGTCCGGCGCGGCCAGCGGCGCGTTGCAGAAGCTGCGCGCGGCCGGGGTGCCGTTCACCGAGGCCGAGGGCCGGACCGCCCTGGAGCCGCGCATCCCCGCCCGGGAGGCCGCGTTCGAGCCGCTGCTCACCGCCGCCCGGGACCGCCGTCCGGTCACCTTCGAGTACCGCAAGGCCGGTGCCGCGGCCGTCGAGCAGCGCAGCGTCGAGCCCTGGGCGCTGGAGTGCTGGCGCGGGCACTGGTACCTGGCCGGGTACGACCGGGACCGCGGCGATGCCCGGGTGTTCCGGCTCAGCCGGATCACCGGCAGGGTGAAGGCCAAGAGCGGGGCCTTCCTGGGCACCGTGCCCGAGCACGTGGACGTCCGGGCCACCGTGGCCAAGTTCGCCGGCGAGGGGGCCACCGCCACCGCGACCGTCCGGGTCCGCCGGGGCGCGGGCTTCCCGCTGCGCACCAAGGCGCTCGGCAGCACCCGGGTCGACGAGGTCTGGGACGAGCTGGAGATCCCGTACGGCAACGGGCTGGGCGCCGACCTCGCGGAGTTCGGGCCCGACGTGCTGGTGCTCGGCCCGGAGGAGCTGCGGGCGGATGTCATCGACCGGCTGCGGGCGGTCGCGGGGCTGGACACGGAGGACGTTCGGGCATGAGCAATGCGATCGACCAGACGCGACGGATGCTGTCGCTGGTCACCTACCTGCGCGAGCGGCCCGGGGCCGAGGTCGCCGAGGTGGCGCGCGCGTTCGGGATCAGCGAGCGCGAGCTGATCGCGGACCTCAACGTGCTGCCGATGTGCGGCACCAGCTTCCGCGGCGGCGACCTGCTCGACATCGACACCGACGGCGAGCGGATCTGGTGGCACAACGTCGACGACGTGGCCCAGCCGCTGCGGCTGGCCGCCGACGAGGCCACCGCGCTGCTGGTGGCCGCCCGGGCGGTGGCCGGGCTGCCCGGTCTGCGGGCCGGGGACCGGGAGGCCCTCACCCGGGCCGTCGCCAAGATCGAGAACGCCGCGGGGGAGAGCGCCGAGGGCAGTGCCCGGGTCGGTGTGACCTTCGAGGCCGAGAGCCACGTCTTCGCCGACATCGACCGCGCGCTCAGCGAGGGCCGCCGGCTCTGGCTGCGCTACTACTCGCACGGGCGCGGCGGGATGACCGAGCGCGAGGTCGACCCGATCCGGCTGCTCACCGAGGGCCACACCTACCTGGAAGCCTGGTGCCGCACCTCGGAGGACCACCGGATGTTCCGGCTGGACCGGGTCGCCGAGATCCGCGTCCTGGACGTCCCGGCCGACCCGCCCCGGCGCGAGCCGCGTGACCTCAGCGGCGGGCTGGTCAACCCGGCCGCCGACGACCCGGAGGTGGTGGTCGAGGTCTCCTCCGGCGGCCGCTGGGTCGCCGAGTACTACACCCACGACCGGGCCGAGGAACTGCCCGACGGCGGGCTGCGGATCACCCTGCGCAGCGCCGACCCCTCCCAGCTGCGCCCGCTGGCGCTGCGGCTGGGCCGGGACGGCCGGATCGTCTCGCCGCCCGAACTGGCCGAGCAGGCGCGCTCGGCCGCGCGGGAGGCGCTGGCCGCCTACGGGGAGGGGCGGAACTGAGCGGTGGAGCCCGGGACGAGATTCAAGGTGTACTGCTCGCAGTGCCGGGAGAAGGTCGAGCTCCCGGCCGAGGAGTTCCGGCTGACCCTCGGCCGGACTCCCGCGCAGGCGCACTACAGCTTCGGCTGCCCGCTCTGCGGGGCGGCGGTGCGCAAGCCTGCCGGGGAGAAGATCGTCGAGGCGCTCACCGCGGCGGGGGTGCGCACCATGCGGCTCGTCCCGGTGGAGGGGTGACCCCCGTATAGGGTGGGGCGCATGTCCTGGATGCTCGTCGCCGCCGTCCTGCTCGCCACCGCGGGCCTGCTGGTCCTCGGGGTCCTCGCGATCCGGCTCTGGCTGGACGTGCGGGCGCTGGCCAAGGGTGTGGACGCGGCGTCCCGGGCGCTGGCCGAGGCGGCGGGGGAGCTGGCCGAGGCCGTTCCGGCCCGCTAGCGCGGTCGGGGCATCGGCGGTACGGGGGCTGCTGTCCGGAGGTGAGGGCGGGTTACGCTCTCCAGTGGCTCCAGTCCTGCCGGTCGGGGCCGCTGTCCTGTTCGGGCGGCCGTCGTCGGGGCGTCATCCGCAGCGGTTACCATCCGCGGCGGGCGGTCTGTCGGGCCGCGGATGCTGAAGGTGGTCGGCGCATGCGCTTCTCGATGACCGCGATCGTGCTGGTCGTGGTGGTTGCCGTCGTGCTGTTCGGGGCCAAGCGGCTGCCCGACCTGGCGCGCTCGCTGGGGCAGTCGCTGCGGATCCTCAGGAGCGAGGCCAGGGCGATGCGCTCGGAGGACGAGCCGGCGGGGAGCGCACCGGCCGTCCGGCCGTCCGCCCCGCCGCAGGTCTCGGCGCGGCCGGAGGCCCGGAGCGTCGAGTCGGCGCCCGGCGACGGGCCGGGTGCGCCCGGCGGCGAGCGCCCGCACTGAGCGCGGCGCGCGTGACGTACGCGAGGGACGCGGCACGGGTGCCGCGAGCGACCACGGAGGCCCGTCGACCGGCGGGCCTCGACGCACGAGTTGAGGACCGGGGTTGAGCAAGCTCTCCAAGGCGCCGCAGAAGGCGCCCAAGGATCCTGAGGGGCGGATGGCCCTCGCCGATCACCTGCGGGAACTGCGCAACCGCGTGGTCAAGTCGGTCCTGGCGATCGTGCTGATCACGATCGTCGCCCTGATCTACCACAAGCAGATCGAGACGTTCCTGCTCAAGCCGCTGCCGCAGTGCAACACGCCCGAGGAGCAACTGCACTACCACGGCAAGTGCGCGCAGGTCTCGAACATCGGTCTGACCTCCGGTTTCACCTGGATGCTCCAGGTGGCGCTGACGGCCGGCGTGGTGGGTGCGGTGCCGGTGTGGCTGTGGCAGGTGTGGGCGTTCGTGGCGCCCGGTCTGCACAAGCACGAGAAGAAGTACACCGTCATCTTCATGGCCTTCGGGGCGCCGCTGTTCCTGGCGGGTGTGGCCGTGGCCTTCCTGGTGCTGCCGACGACCATCGAGGTCCTGGTCAGCTTCACCCCGGACAAGACCACGCCGATCCTGCCGCCGAACGACTACTTCGACATCGCGACGCGGATGGTTCTGGTCTTCGGCCTGGCCTTCGAGTTCCCGCTGCTGCTCGTGATGCTGAACATGATCGGCATGGTCACCGGCAAGCGGCTGCTGGGCTGGTGGCGCGGGATGATCATGGCGATCACCGTGTTCGCGGCCTTCGCGACGCCGAGTGCCGACCCGCTGAGCATGCTGGCGCTGGCCGCGCCGATCTGGGCGCTGTACTTCCTCGCGGTGGGCATCGCGCTGATGAACGACCGGCGCAGGCGCCGGAACAACCCGGACGCCGAGCTGGACGACGAGGAGGCCTCGCAGGTGGACCTCTCGGTGCAGCCGGTGGCGGGCGCGGAGACCGTCGAGGCCTCGGCGACGCCGGCGGCGGGTGTCGCTCCGGTGCCGAGCGCGCGGCGGGAGCAGATGGACGACATCACCTGAGCCGGTGAGTGATCGGGCCGGCGGCCCCGGTTCCCGCTTCGTGCGGGGGCCGGGGCCGTCTGCTGTTCCGGGGGACTCGCTCGGGAAGGTAAAGGGACTCTTGGCAGAGCAGATGGCATGTGACATATTACTGACGTGTTGAAGACCTGGAGACCTCCACTGGACGTCGTCGTGGTCGGCGCCGGAGTCGTCGGCGCCGCCTGTGCCTACTACGCCGCCCGGGCCGGGCTCGCCGTCGCCGTCGTCGACCGCGGGCCGGTCGCCGGCGGCACCACCGGGGCGGGCGAGGGCAACCTGCTGGTCTCCGACAAGGAACCCGGGCCCGAACTCGACCTCGCCCTGCTCAGCACCCGGCTCTGGTGCGAACTCGCCGAACAGCTCGGCCCGGCCGTGGAGTACGAGCCCAAGGGTGGCGTCGTGGTCGCCTCGACCGAGGCCGGACAGCAGGCGCTGCGGGCCTTCGCCGCCGGGCAGGCCGCGGCCGGGGTGAGCGCCGAGGAGGTCCCGGCCGAGCGGCTGCACGAGCTGGAGCCGCACCTCGCCCCCGGGCTCGCGGGCGGCTACCACTACCCCCAGGACGCCCAGGTCCAGCCCGCGCTCGCCGCCGCCCACCTGCTGCGCGAGGCCCGGCGGGCGGGCGCCGAACTGATCACCGGGGAGGACGTGACGGCCGTGGAGCGCGGGCCGGACGGCGCGGTGCGCGGCGTACGGACCGCCCGGCGCCGACTGGCCGCCCCCGCGGTGGTCAACGCGGCCGGCACCTGGGGCGGCGAACTGGCCGCGCTGGCGGGGGTGCACCTGCCGGTACTGCCCCGGCGCGGGTTCGTCCTGGTCACCGAGCCGCTGCCGAGGATCGTCCGGCACAAGGTCTACGCCGCCGACTACGTCGCGGACGTGGCCAGCGGCTCGGCCGGGCTGCAGACCTCCGCCGTGGTCGAGGGGACCCCGGGCGGACCGGTGCTGATCGGCGCCAGCCGGGAGCGGGTCGGCTTCGACCGGACCCTCTCCCAGGAGGTGCTGCGCCGGCTCGCCGTCCAGGCCGCGGAGCTGTTCCCGGTGCTCGCGGACGTCAGCGTGATGCGCACCTACCGGGGCTTCCGCCCGTACCTGCCGGACCACCTGCCGGCGATCGGCGAGGACCCCCGGGTGCCGGGGCTCTACCACGCCTGCGGGCACGAGGGGGCCGGGATCGGGCTGGCGCCCGCCACCGGGCTGCTGATCGCCGAGCAGCTGACCGGCAAGCGGCCGGAACTGGACCTCGGGCCGTTCCGGGCCGACCGGTTCCCGGCGCGGTGACGGGCGTGGGTGCGGGCGGGGCGGTGGCGGGAACGGATCGGATGAGCTGGACGACGGAATGGAGAAGCCGGTGACGCGTCGCCGAACCCCTGCCGGGCTGGTCGGGGCCGACCCCGGGCCCGGGTACGAGATCGAGTTCGACGGGCGGGCCGTCCGCGCCCTGCCCGGGCAGTCGATCGCCGCCGCGCTCTGGGCCGACGGCGTGCTCGCCTGGCGCACCACCCGGAACGGCGGCCGCCCGCGCGGGGCGTTCTGCGGGATCGGCGCCTGCTTCGACTGCCTGGCCACCGTGGACGGCCGGGCCAACCAGCGGCTCTGCCTGCTGCCCGCCGAGCCCGGCACCGTCGTCACCAGCCAGGAGGGCCACGGCCGTGCCGATCTCGCCGTCTGAGCCGACCCGGCCCCCGGAGGCCGTCGGAACCTTCGACCTCGCCGTGGTGGGGGCCGGGCCGGCCGGGCTGGCCGCCGCCGTCACCGCCGCCGACCTCGGGCTGCGCTGCGTCCTGCTGGACGGCGCGGACCGGCCCGGCGGGCAGTACTACCGGCACCCGGCGCCCGGGCTGGGCGCGCGCCGCCCGGACCGCCTGCACCACCACTGGTCGGTGTACGCCGGGCTGGCCGCGCGGCTCGAAGCCCACCCGCGGGCCGAGTTCCGCGGCGGGCACCAGGTGTGGGCGCTGGAGCGGACCGCCGACGGCTTCGCCCTGCACATCACCCGCGGCCCGCAGGCCGCCGACCGGACCACCCTCAGGGCCGGGGCGGTGCTGCTCGCCACCGGCGCGTACGAGCGCCAACTGCCCTTCCCCGGCTGGACGCTGCCCGGGGTGGTCACCGCGGGCGGCGCCCAGGCCATGCTCAAGGCCGGGCTGGTGCTGCCCGGCCGGCGGATCGTGGTGGCCGGCAGCGGACCGCTGCTGCTCGCCGCGGCCTCCTCACTGGTCGCCGCCGGGGCGGAGGTCCCGGCGGTGGTCGAGGCGAGCGACTACCTCGGGTACGCCCGGCGCCCCGGCGTGCTGGCGGCCGTCCCCGCCAAGCTCGTCGAGGGCGCCGGGCACGGCGGCGCGCTGCTGCGGCACCGGGTACGGCTGCGGCCGCGCAGCGCGGTGGTGGAGGCGCACGGGACGGACCGGGTCACCGCCGTCACCGTGGCCCGGCTGGACGCCGACTGGCGGCCGCTGCCCGGCACCGAGCGGCGGATCGCCTGCGACGCGCTCGCCGTCGGGCACGGGCTGCTGCCGCAGATCGACCTGGCCACCGAACTCGGCGCGGACACCGCCACCGGGCCGGACGGCGCGGTCGCGCTGCGGGTCGACGCCCGGCTGCGCACCTCCGTCCCGGGTCTCTGGTCCGCGGGGGAGACCAACGGCGTCGGCGGCGCGGACCTCGCGCTCGCCGAGGGGGAGCTGGCCGCGCACGCGGTCGCCGGGGTGCGGCCCGGGCGGGCGCTGCTGGGCCGCCGGGCCCGGTTGCGGGAGTTCGCCGCGCTGATGGCGGCGGCCCACCGGCCCGGGCCCGGCTGGACCGGGTGGCTGCGGCCGGACACCGACGTGTGCCGGTGCGAGGAGGTGCCGGTCGCGCGGATCGAGGAAGCGGTGGAGGAGCTGGGCGCGGGCGATCCCCGGACCGTCAAGCTGCTCACCCGGGCGGGGATGGGCTGGTGCCAGGGGCGGATGTGCGGGCCGGCCGTGGCCTGCCTGTCCGGCGCGGCGGAGCCGGGGGCGGACCGGCGGCCGTTGGCCTGCCCGGTGCCGCTCTCGCAGCTGGCAGCCGGCCCGGGGGAGCTGGCGGCCGGCCCGGGGGAGTAGGCCGTGTCTCACGGCCTGGGGCGCCTCCCGGCCGGGCCCGATCCGTCGGAACGTCTCGGGCGGGGACCCTTGTCTCCGGCCTGTCGCTGTTTATAAAATGTCACACCTCACCAAGGAGCCCAACGTGTCCATCACCCCGCACGACACCACCCGCCCCTGGCGCGGCATCATGGTCGCCACCACGATCCCGCTGCGCCCGGACCTCTCCGTCGACTACGACGCCTACGCCGAGCACGTCCGCTGGCTGATCGAATCCGGCTGCGACGGCGTCGTCCCCAACGGCTCGCTGGGCGAGTACCAGACGCTCACCGCCGAGGAGCGCACCCGGATCGTCGAGATCGCGGTCGAGGCGGCCGGCGACGGCGCCCGGGTCATGCCCGGGGTCGCCGCCTACGGCAGTGCCGAGTCCCGCCGCTGGGCCGAGCAGGCCGCCGAGGCCGGCGCCGGGTCCGTACTGCTGCTGCCGCCCAACGCCTACCGGGCCGACCACGCCTCGGTGCGGGCCCACTACGCGGAGGTCGCCCGGGCCGGGCTGCCCGTCGTCGCGTACAACAACCCGATCGACACCAAGGTCGACCTGGTGCCCGCGCTGCTCGCCCAACTGCACGGCGAGGGCTCGATCGTGGCGGTCAAGGAGTTCAGCGGGGACGTCCGCCGGGCCTACGAGATCGCCGAGCTGGCGCCCGGGCTGGACCTGCTGATCGGTGCCGACGACGTGCTGCTGGAACTGGCCCTGGCCGGGGCCGTCGGCTGGATCGCCGGCTACCCGAACGCGCTGCCCGAGGCGTCCGTGGCGCTGTACCGCGCGGCCGTCGGGCACGACCTGGAGACCGCGCTGCCGCTCTACAAGTCGCTGCACTCGCTGCTGCGTTGGGACTCCAAGACCGAGTTCGTCCAGGCCATCAAGCTGTCCATGGACATCGCCGGACGCCCCGGCGGGCCGGTCCGGGCGCCGCGCCGGCCGCTGGAGCCGGAGATCGAGACGGCCGTGCGCGCGGCCACCGAGAAGGCCCTCGCGGAGGGCCTCGGGTAGGGCCCGTCCTCAAACCCCCGGCAGCACCCGTCGTTCGGCCGGCTGTGCGGGCAGCCGGCCTCAACCAACCGCTTCGTCAGAGGAGTTGTGCGGAATGCGCAGCCGTCACGTGTTCCACGCCGTCGACTCGCACACCGAGGGCATGCCGACCCGGGTGATCACCGGGGGCTTCGGCGTCATCCCCGGCGCCACCATGGCCGAACGCCGGGTGCACTTCCAGCAGCACCTGGACCACTTCCGCACCCTGCTGATGTACGAGCCGCGCGGGCACGCCGCGATGAGCGGCGCGATCCTCCAGCCGCCGACCCGGCCGGACGCCGACTTCGGGGTGCTCTACATCGAGGTCTCCGGGCTGCTGCCGATGTGCGGGCACGGCACCATCGGGGTCGCCACCGTGCTGGTCGAGACCGGGATGGTACCGGTGGTCGAGCCGGTCACCACGGTCCGGCTGGACACCCCCGCCGGGCTGGTGGTCGCCGAGGTGCGGGTGGAGGGCGGCGCCGCCAAGGCCGTCACCATCCGCAACGTCGCCTCGTACTCCGTCGCGCTGGACCGCAAGATCGAGGTGCCCGGCCACGGCACCATCGGCTACGACCTCGCCTACGGGGGCAACTTCTACGCCATCCTGCCGCTCGCCGAGTTCGGGCTGCCGTTCGAGCGCGAGCGCAAGCAGGACATCCTGGACGCCGGCCTGGCCCTGATGGACGCGATCAACGCGAGCCCCGACCGGCCGGTGCACCCGGAGGACCCCTCCATCCACAGCTGCCACCACGTCCAGCTGCTCGCCCCCGGCTCCACCGCCGAGCACTCCCGGCACGCGATGGCCATCCACCCCGGCTGGTTCGACCGTTCGCCCTGCGGCACCGGCACCTCGGCCCGGATGGCGCAGCTGCACGCGCGCGGCGAACTCCCGCTGGGGCGGGACTTCCGCAACGACTCCTTCATCGGGACCACCTTCACCGGGCGGCTGGTCGAGGAGACCGAGGTGGCCGGGCGGCCGGCCGTGGTGCCCACCGTGACCGGGCGGGCCTGGATCACCGGCACCGCCCAGTACTTCCTCGACCCGGACGACCCGTTCCCGGCGGGCTTCCTGCTCTGACGCTCTCTCCCGAACGCGCTCCGAAGGGCTGCTAGTTGTGACCATCACCTCGTACAACCCCGCCGACCCGACCGATCTGGTGGTCGCCGTCGAGGCACCCGGCGCCGAGGCCGTGCGGGCCGCCGTGGGGCGGGCCCGGGCCGCACAGGCCGGCTGGCTGGCGGCCGGCGCCGGCGCCCGCTCGGCCGCGCTGGGCCGGATCGCCGAGGCGGTCGAGGCACACGCCGAGGAACTCGCCGCGCTGATCGTGCGCGAGGTCGGCAAGCCGCTCGCCGAGGCGCGGGGGGAGGTCGCCCGGACGGCGGCGATCTGGCGCTACTACGCCCAGGCGCCGTACGAGCCGTCCGGCGCGGTGCACGAGACCGCCGCCGGGCCGGGGCTGCTGCTCACCCGGCGCCGTCCGCACGGGGTGGCCGGGCTGATCACGCCGTGGAACTTCCCGCTGGCGATCCCGAGTTGGAAGGCCGCACCGGCGCTGGCGGTGGGCAACACCGCGGTGCTCAAGCCCGCGCCGGAGGCGACGGCGTGCGCGCTGCGGCTGGCCGAGCTGGCCGCGGCCGTGCTGCCCCCGGACGTGCTCGCGGTGCTGCCCGGCGGCGCGGAGGAGGGGGCGGCGCTGGTCGGGGCGGCGGACGTGGTCTCCTTCACCGGCTCCACCGGGGTCGGCCGGGCCGTGGTCCAGGCCGCTACCGGGCGCGGGGTGCCGGTGCAGGCCGAACTCGGCGGCCTGAACGCGGCGTTGGTGCTGCCGGACGCGGACGTGGAGCTGGCCGCCGGGCACATCGCGGCCGCGATCGCCGGGTACGCCGGGCAGAAGTGCACGGCCACCAGCCGGGTGATCGCGGTCGGGGCGGCGTACGAGCCGCTGCGCGAGGCCCTGGTCAAGGCGCTGGCGGCGGTGGACGACGCGGTCTGCGGGCCGGTGATCGGCGCCGACGCGCGGGAGCGGCTGGTGGCGGCGGTCGAGTCGGCCGTGGCGGCCGGGGCGAGCGTGCTGGTCGGCGGGCGGGCGTCCGACCGGGCCGGCTGGTACGTCGAGCCGACCCTGCTCGCCGACGTCCCCCCGCAACACCCGCTGGCGCGCGAGGAGTTCTTCGGACCGGTCGCGGTGCTGCACGCGGCCGCCGACCTGGACGCGGCCGTCGCGCTCGCCAACGACACCCCGCACAGCCTGGCCACCTCGGTGCACACCCGGGGCCTGGACGTGGCGCTGGCCGTCGCCGACCGGCTGGACGCGGGCATGATCCGGGTCAACGCCCCGTCCAGCGGTGTCGACTTCCATCTGCCGTTCGGGGGGACCAAGGGCGCGGCCCACGGGGAGCGCGAACAGGGCCGGGCGGCGCTGGAGTTCTACACCGTCGGTCGGACGATCAGTGTGCTGCCGGGCGGGGGGCTGTGATGCCGGGGGTGGCACGGGGCTCGGGGGCTGCTGCGGGCGCGGGGTCCGTTGCGGGGCCGGGTGCTGGGTCCGGTGCGGGGCCGGTGCAGTGCGTCCGTACGGTCGACTACCACACGGCCGGTGAGCCGTTCCGGATCGTGCTGGACGGCGTGCCCCCGATCCCCGGCGACAGCGTCGCCGAGCGGCGGGCCATCGCGATCGGCGCGGGCGGCAGCGCGACCGCGCCCCGGCCGGGCGCGCTGGAGGAGGTCCGGCAGCTGCTGGTCCGCGAGCCGCGCGGGCACGCCGGGATGTACGGCGGGTTCCTGGTGCCGCCGGACGACGACGAGGCCCACCTGGGCGTGCTGTTCTGGCACAAGGACGGCTACTCGACCGCCTGCGGGCACGGCACCATCGCGCTCGGCGCCTGGGCCGTGGACTCCGGGCTGGTCCCGGCCCCCGCGGACGGCGTGGCCCAGGTGCGGATCGACGTCCCCTCCGGGCGGGTCACCGCCCTGGTGCGGCGCAGCGGCGGGCGCACCACCGGGGTCACCTTCCGCAACGTGCCGAGCCGGGTCAGCGCCCTGAAACTGCCGGTCGAGACCTCGCGGGGAACGGTCGAGGTCGCGGTGGCGCACTCCGGGGCGTGCTACGCCTCGGTGCCGGCGGCCGCGCTCGGGCTCGCCGTCGAGCCCGGGCTGCTGCCCGAACTCGTCGCCGTGGGGCGGGAGATCAGGGCACTGCTGGCCGGCTCGGAAGCGGTCGCGCACCCGAGTGACCCGCGGCTGTCCGGGGTGTACGGGGTCGTGCTGTACGACGAACTTCCCTCGGACGACGGGGTGTTGAGTCAGCGGAACGTGGTGGTGTTCGCGGACGGGCAGATCGACCGCTCGCCGTGCGGCTCCGGCACCTCCGCGCGCCTCGCGGTGCTCGCCGCCGAAGGGCGGATCGCACCGGGCGAGGAACTGCGGCACGAGTCCGTCATCGGCACGGTGTTCACCGGGCGGGTGCTGGACGGCGGGGACCCGTTGGGGGCGGGCGTGGTCACCGAGGTCGGCGGCACGGCGTACCGCACCGGGGAGCACCTGTTCGTGCTGGAGCCCGGGGACACGCTCGGAACGGGGTTCACGCTGTGACCCCCGAGGTACTGCCCGGCGCGGGGGCTGAGCCGCTCCAGTACGCCGTGCCGGGCACCGGCGGAGTCGGGCCCGCCGGGGCGGTGCGGGCGATCGAGCGGGCGCTGCTGGACGGGCTGGACCCGGAGGCGGCGCCCGCCCGGTCGGCCGTACCGGTGCCGGCCGGCGAGCTGCTGCTGATGCCCGCCGCCGCCGGGCCGTACGCCGGGGTGAAGATCGCCGGGGTGGCGCCGGCCAACCCCGCGCGCGGCCTGCCCCGGATCACCGGCAGCTACCTGCTGCTGGACGGGCCGACGCTCCAGCCGCTGGCGCTGCTGGACGGCGCGGCCCTCACCGCCCTGCGCACGCCCGGCGTGACGGCGGCGGCGCTGGCGCGGCTCGCGGTCCCGGAGGCCGAACACGTGGTGCTGTTCGGCTCCGGGCCGCAGGCCTACGGGCACCTGGACGCGCTGCTGACCGTGCGGCCGTTGCGGCGGCTCACCGTGGTGGCGCGGCACGCCGGGCGGGCGGCCGCGCTGGCCGAGTACGGGCGGGCGCTCGGCCTGACCGCCGCGGTGGGTGGGCCGGAGGCGGTCGGTCGGGCGGACGTGGTGGTCTGCTGCACGACCGCGCGCACACCGCTGTTCGACGGTGCGCTGGTGCCCGCCCACGCGGCCGTCGCGGCGGTCGGCTCGCACGAGCCGGACGCCCGGGAGGTGGACGAGGTGCTGGTCGGGCGGGCCGAACTGTACGTGGAGGCGCGGGCCGTCGCGGCCCGGGAGGCCGGGGACCTGCTGCTGGCGGGCGCGCTCGGGCGGCGGCAGGTGTGGAACCTGGCCGAGCTGGTGCGCGGCGACGCACTGCTGCCGGAGGGGCGGCCGCGGTTCTTCAAGAGCGTCGGGATGGCCTGGGAGGACCTGGCGGTGGCGGCGGAGGTGTACCGGGCCGGGGCGTCGTCGCTGTCTCAGTCCCCGTAGAGGCTGCGGCCTCCTTGCCGGTGTGTCGTCGACCGTTGTGCTGGCCCGGTGGTCGCTGCCACCATGAACATCGGCGGCGTTGACCGTGACAGGCTGTTCGGATTCCCGGTTTGTTGCACGCTCAACGTAACGTGACATTGTACGCTGGTGTTCTGCACCCACCGGAGGAACACCATGGCCGAGCTCAAGTCCCGCACCCTGATCTCCGTGCAGGAGCGGCTCCGCGACCAGGTCGCCCACGCGCTCCGGGCGGCCCTGATCTCCGGTGAACTGCGCCCCGGCGTCGTCTACTCCGCCCCCGCCCTCGCCGCCGACTTCGGCGTCTCCGCGACCCCCGTCCGCGAGGCCATGCTCGACCTCGCCCGGGAGGGCCTGGTCGAGGCCGTCCGTAACAAGGGCTTCCGGGTCACCGAACTCACCGAGCGCGACCTCGACGACTACACCGGCATCCGCGCCCTGATCGAGGTCCCCACCGTCGGCCTGGTCACCCGCACCGCCACCAAGGAGCAGCTGGAGCGGCTGCGCCCCGAGGCCGAGGCGATCGTCGCGGCGGCGCGCAAGCACGACCTGATCGGCTACCTGGAGGCGGACCGGCAGTTCCACCTCGACCTGCTCGGACTGGCCGGCAACGCCCGGCTGGTCGAGGTGGTCGGTGACCTGCGCAAGCGCTCCCGGCTGTACGGGCTGACCCGGCTGGACGAGCAGGGGCAGCTGGTCTCCTCGGCGGAGGAGCACGTCGAGCTGCTGGACCTGATGCTGAGCGGCGACGCGGAGGCGGCCGAGGCCTGCATGACGCGCCACCTCAGCCACGTCCGCTCGCTCTGGGCGGGCCAGGGCGAGGAGGCCGAGACGGAGCGCCCGGGCCTGCGGCTCCAGGCTCGATAGGGGCCAAACCACCCGTTCGGGTGAAAGATGGGAAGCGGGTGCCGGGAGACGCTCGCGTCCTACGATGATGCTCTCGACATCGGCAGTCAGGAGGAACTCCATGTCCGCCGCAGCAGTGGAAGAGCCCTTCGAGCAGATGACGCTGCTCGAAGCCGCCGAGCTGATCTCTGATCGACTCGTGGGGCATCGGGTCGAGATTCTTGGAGGTCAGATCACGGTGACGCCGCCTCCGGATGGGCCACATGGAGAGACGCTCACGGACCTGATGATCCCGTTGTGGGCGGCGGGGCTCCATGGTGATACATCCCGAGTCGTTCAAGGGATGGGCCTGTGGTTGCCGGGCGGACCGTCCGACTACGCGATTCCGGATCTGTGCGTCGTTGATGCCGACTACCAAGAACACCTGATCGAACGCAATTGCTATGACCCAGCAGTCTTCCGTCTCGTCCTGGAAGTGACGTCGTCGAACTTCACGACTGATCTGAAGGTCAAGCCGCCGCTGTACGCCGAGGCCGGGGTGCCGGTCTACGTCATCGTGGACCGGACGAACCAGCGGGTGATGGTGTTGACCGACCCCAAGGACGGCGAGTACCGGGTGCACGCCGTCCACCACCCCGGGCAGTCGTTCACCCTGCCGGAGTCGATCGGGGCGTCGGTGACGCTCTCGGTGGACGACGTACTCGGCGCCAAGAAGTAGCTCAGCCGACGACCGGGACCGTCAGGCGGCCGTCGTGGACCTCGGCGATCTGGTCGACGGCGGTCAGGTGGGTGCGGTCGTGGGTGACCAGGACGGTGGCGGTCGCCCGGCGGTGGGTGAGTTCGGTGATCAACTCCAGGACGGCGGCGCCGCGTTCGTGGTCGAGGGCGCTGGTGGGCTCGTCGACCAGCAGCACGGTGGGGTCGTTCATCAGGGCGCGGGCGATGTTGACCCGCTGGCGCTGGCCGCCGGAGAGCTGGTGCGGGCGGCGGGCGGCCTGGTCGCGCAGGCCGACGGCGTCCAGGAGCTCCAGCGCGCGGGGGAGGGCGCTGCGCGGGGAGCGGCCGTCGAGGTGGGCCATCACCTGGAGCTGTTCGGCGGCCGTCAACGAGGGCAGCAGGTTGGCCTGTTGGAAGACGATGCCGATCCGGGTACGGCGCAGGGCGGTGAGTTCGGCCCGGCCGAGGCCCGCCGTGTCCGTGCCGTCCACCACGACCCGGCCGGAGTCCGGGGCGATCAGGGTGGCGGCCACGGCCAGCAGGCTGGACTTGCCGGAGCCGGACGGGCCGACGACGGCCGTGAGGGTGCCCTTGGGGACGGTCAGCGAGACGTCGTCCAGGGCGGTGAGCCGGCCGTCGCCGTCCGGGTAGGTCAAGGTGATGCGGTCGAGGTCCAGACTCATCGGGCGCTCCCCAGGGCGGTCAGCGGGTCGACGGAGGTGATCCGCCGGATGGACAGGGCCGCGCCGACCGCGCCGAGGGCGATCATGACGACGGCGGGCAGCAGCAGGGTCGGGGCGTCCAGGACGAAGGGCACGGCGGAGCCGATCAGCGAGCCGGCGCCGAGGGCGATCGCGGTGCCGACAGCCGTACCGAGCACCAGCAGCAGCACCGCCTGGCCGAGGGCGTCGCGCAGCAGGTAGCGGGTGGAGGCGCCGAGGGCCTTGAGCACGGCGATGTCGCCGCTGCGCTGGATCGTCCAGACGGTGAAGAAGGCGCCGATGACCAGCGCGGAGATGGCGAACAGGAAGCCGCGCATCAGCTGGAGGGAGCCGTTCTCGGAGGTGTACGAGCCGATCGCGGCGAGGGCGTCGTCCCGGGTGCGGGTCACGGTGTCGTGGCGGGCGTCGGCGGCGGCCGGGTCGGCGCCCGCGGCGGTGTGGAGGGCGATGACGGTGGCGTGGCCGGCGCCGCCGGGGGCGAACTGCTGCCAGTCGGTGAGGCTGGTCCAGATCACCGGGGTGTGGCTGTAGGCGGCGTCGCCGTCGACGGCGGCCACCTGGAGGGGGTGCCCGGCGAGGGTGAAGCCGGCACCGGGGGTGAGGTCGCCCAGCTTCTCGGCGGCGGTCCGGGAGAGCACCGCCCTGCCCGGGGCGATCAGGCCGCCCTGCGGGGCCAGGTCGGAGCCGTCGGGGACGCCGAAGGCGGAGAGCGCGGCGGTGCGCTGCCCGGCGGCGGCCTTGGTGGTGGTGATGCCGAGCGGCTGGGCGGAGGTCACGCCGGGCTCGCGCGCCCAGGCCTGCCACTGGTCGGGGGTGACCTGGGAGTCGGTGAAGTTGAGCTCCTGCCCGTCGGCGGGCTTGCCGAAGGCCAGGTGGTCGGCGGGCAGGCCGCTGATCGCGGAGATGTTCTGCCGGCCGAGTCCGGCGGTCAGCCCGGACAGCATGCCGACCAGTACGGTGATCAGTACGATGACGGTTCCCATCAGGGCGAACCGCCCCTTGGCGAACCCCAGATCCCTCCAGGCGACGAACACGGTGGGCCTTTCTGCGGACGGAACGAGCGATGCCCCCACGGTCGCCGAGCAGGGGGCCCGCGGGCATCGCGCCGGGGATTGCATCCTGGGCATCGAAGGGCAGAAGCGGAGTTCAACCTTTTGATTGATGCCGGGCGCCGGGCCGGAACCTAGGCTGGAGGGATGGCGACCGAACGATCCAGAACCACTCCCGTCGCCCTCGTCCTCCGGCTCTGCCTGCACCTGCTCGTGGCGGGCCTGCTGGCGCTGGCCGTCGCCCGGGCCGCCTTCGCCGACCGGGGCGGGGACCCGGCCGCCGTCGGCGCCGCGGCCTCCGCGATGGCCGCCGTGTACGCGGTCGGGCCGAGGCTGGCCGCCGTGCACCGCTCCCGCCGGGGCGCGGCGCTCTGGCTGGCCCTGCTCGGCGTCACCTGGGCGGGCGTGCTGGTCGCCACCCAGGACGGGGTGTGGCTGGCGTTCCCGCTGTACTTCCTGGAACTGCACCTGCTCGGCCGGCGCAGCGGGCCGGTCGCGGTCGGGCTGACGGCCGCGGCGGCGATCGCCGGCTGGTCCCTCCACCAGCACGGCTTCAACCCGGCCGCCGCCATCGGGCCGCTGCTCGGCGCGGCCGTCGCCACCGCCACCGTGCTCGGCTACCAGGCGCTGTACCGGGAGAGCGAGGAACGGCGCCGGCTGATCGACGAACTGACCGCCGCCCGCGCCGACCTCGCCGCCGCCCACCACGCGGCCGGCGTGCTCGCCGAGCGCGAGCGGCTCGCCCGGGAGATCCACGACACCCTCGCGCAGAGCCTCAGCTCTATCCAACTGCTGCTGCGCGCGGCCCAGCGGGCGCTGCCAGAGCGCACCGAGGCCGCCGCCGGGTACGTCGAGCAGGCGCGGCAGGCCGCCCAGGACAACCTGGACGAGGCCCGGCGCTTCGTCCGCGCGCTCACCCCGCCCGCGCTGGACGGCGACCCGCTGTCCGTCGCGCTGGAGCGGCTGTGCGCGACCACCACGGCGCACAGCGGTCTGCCCGTCCACCTGCACGTCTCCGGGGAGCAGGTGCGGCTGCCCGCCGCGCAGGAGGTGGCGCTGCTGCGGATCGCGCAGTCGGCGCTCGGCAACACCGTGCGGCACGCGAAGGCCTCGCGGGCCGAGGTGACACTCAGCTACATGGAGGGCGAGGTGGCGTTGGACGTGTTCGACGACGGGGCCGGGTTCGACCCGGCGGCGGTAGCCGGCCGCACCGGCGGGGACGGCGGCTTCGGCCTGCCCTCCATGCGGGCCCGGGCCCGGGCGCTCGGCGGCAGCTTCACCGTGGAGTCGGCGCCCGGGGAGGGAACGGCGCTGGCCGTGCAGCTGCCCGTCGCCCCGGCGCCGGAGGCCGGCCCGTGATCCGGCTGCTGATCGCCGACGACCACCCGGTGGTGCGGGCCGGGCTGCGGGCGGTGCTGGAGAGCGAACCGGACTTCGCCATCGTCGCCGAGGCCGCCACCGCCGAGCGGGCCGTCGAGCTGGCGGCCGGACCCGGCGTGGACGTGGTGCTGATGGACCTCCAGTTCGGGCCCGGCTCGGCGATGAACGGGGCCCAGGCCACCGCCGCGATCACCGCCCGGGCGGGCGCGCCGAAGGTCCTGGTGGTCACCACCTACGACAGCGACGCCGACACCCTGCCGGCCCTGGAGGCCGGCGCCACCGGCTACCTGTTGAAGGACGCGCCGCCGGAGGAACTCGCCCAGGCGGTCCGGGCCGCGGCGGCGGGCCGCAGCGCACTGGCGCCCAGCGTGGCGGACCGGCTGCTGGAACGGATGCGCACGCCCGCGGCGGCGCTCAGCGCGCGGGAGACCGAGGTGCTCGGGCTGGTCGCGGACGGCCTGACGAACCAGCAGGTCAGCCAGCGGCTGCACCTGAGCCAGGCCACCGTGAAGTCCCATCTGGTGCACATCTACACGAAGTTGGGCGTGGACTCGCGCACCGCGGCGGTGCGGGAGGCGCGCGGGCGGGGGCTGATCCGCTGAGCCGGCCGGGCGTAGGGTGGGGGCGATCCGTGCCCGCAGCCGCGTGAGGAGCCGCCCCGATGACCGTCCGCCTCGATGACCTCGCCGTGCCGGTGATCGGCGCCCCGATGGCGGGCGGGGCCTCCACCCCCGAGCTGGTGGCCGCGGTGAACCGGGCCGGCGGGCTGGGGTTCCTCGCGGCGGGGTACAAGTCGGCAGCCGCGATGGTCGAGCAGATCGCCGAGGTGCGGAAGGCGAGCGACCGGCCGTACGGGGTGAACCTGTTCGTGCCGGCCCCGCCCGGGGATCCGGCGGCCGTCGCCGCCTACCGGGAGCGGCTGCGGCCCGAGGCCGAGCGCTGGGGGGTCGCGCTGCCGGAGGAGATCGGGCCGGACCGGGACGACTGGGAGGCCAAGCTGGCCGCGCTGGTGGCCGACCCGGTGCCGGTCGTCTCGTACACCTTCGGGCTGCCCACGGCCGAGGAGGCGGCGGCGCTGCGCGCGGCGGGGACGCTGCAGGTCGGCACCGTCACCACCCCGGAGGAGGCGCGGGCGGCGCAGGCGGTCGGTATGGACGCCCTGTGCGTGCAGGGCCCGGAGGCCGGCGGACACCGCGCCACCCACCGGGTGACGGACCGGCCCGGGGAGCTGCCGTTGCTGGAACTGCTGCCCGCCGTACGGGCGGTGACGCCGCTGCCGCTGATCGCCGCGGGCGGGCTGGGCGACGGCCCGGCGATCGCGGCGGCGCTACGGGCCGGGGCGGCGGCGGTGCAGCTGGGGACGGCGCTGCTGCGCTCCGACGAGTCCGGCGCCTCGGCGGCCCACCGGGCCGCGCTCACCGAACTCCCGGAGACCGTGGTCACCCGGGCCTTCACCGGGCGCCCCGCCCGCGGCCTGCGCAACGCCTTCATCGACCGCCACGGCCCGTACGCCCCGCCCGCCTACCCCGAGGTGCACCACCTCACCGCCCCGCTGCGCGCCGCCGCCACCCGCCGCGCCGACACCGCCGCCATGCACCTCTGGGCCGGCACCGCCCACCACCTGGCCGCCACCGGCCCGGCGGACCAGCTCGTGGCGCGGTTGTGGCGGAGCGCGCGGGGGTAGTGCGCCGGGCACGCGCCGGGCACGGCGTGTTGTCGCCCGCAGGGGTGGATTGGGCGGGAAAGCGCGCGGTAACGTATAAGGGGCGACTTAAGTTGGCTCCATGTGGGAGATCACGCTCGTTGGTCCAGTGAACGACTGGTTCCTGGACATTTGTGTCAAAGACCCGGGGACCGCTAACCAGATCGCGGACGCGATCGTGTTGCTTGAGAGGAGGGGCCCGCTGCTCGGGCGCCCGGTCGTGGACCGGATCCACGGGAGCAAACTGCACAACTTGAAGGAGCTCCGGCCGGGCTCGGCTGGGCGCTCGGAGATTCGGATGTTGTTCGTTTTCGACGCCGAGCGAGAGGCCATTTTCCTGGTCGCCGGTGACAAGAACGGTGACTGGTCCCGGTGGTACGACATCAATATTCCGTTGGCGGAGGCTCGCTATGAGCAGTACACCAGCGAGAAGGACAAGGGAGCACGCGCATGAAAGGCCGTAGTTGGACCGAGGTGTGGGCAGAAGCGCAGCGAATCAACCCATGGCTGGCCTCGACGGAGGCGGAGGCCGAGCGGGCGCGGATGCGACAGGAGACGCTGGCGCGGATTCGCGGGCATGAGCTTGCTGAACTGCGGAAGGCGGCCGGGCTGACGCAGAAGGAGGTTGCGGGGCTGATGGGGGTCAGCCAGGCCAGGGTGTCGCAGATCGAGCACGGGCAGGTGGACAGCCTGGACAACCTGCGGGCATACGCCGCTGCGATTGGTGGCGAGGTTGAGGTGGCGGTACGGCAGGGGGAGCGGACGGTCAAGGTGGCCTGATCGTCCGGCTCGACCGGGGCCTCAGCTGAGCAGGGTGGCCATCCAGGATTCGATGGCCGGGACGGTGCGGGGGAGGGCGCTGGACATCAGGTGGGCGCCGTCCTCGGTGATGACGAGGTCGTCCTCGATGCGGATGCCGAGGCCGCGGAGTTCGAGGGGGAGGGTCTCGTCGTCGGGCTGGAGGTAGAGCCCGGGTTCGACGGTGAGGACCATGCCCGCCTCCAGGGTGCCGTCGACGTAGCGGTCGGCGCGGGCCTTGGCGCAGTCGTGGTAGTCGAGGCCGAGCATGTGGCCGCTGCCGCAGAGGGTGTAGCGGCGGTACAGGCCGTTGTCCTCGGCGAGGGCCTGGTCGGCGGGGATGCGCAGGACGCCCCAGTCGGCGAGGCCTTCGGCGATGACCCGCATGGCGGCGCGGTGGAAGTCGCGGAAGCGGGCGCCGGGGCGCAGGGCGGCGATGCCGGCGCTCTGGGCGGCGAGGACGAGTTCGTAGGCCTGGCGCTGGACCGGGGTGAAGGTGCCGCTGAGCGGGAGGGTGCGGGTGATGTCGGCGGCGTAGAGGGTGTCGGTCTCGACGCCGGCGTCGAGCAGCAGGAGGGCGTCCGGGTCGAGGGCGCCGTCGTTGCGGATCCAGTGCAGGACGCAGGCGTGGGCGCCGGAGGCGGCGATGGTGGTGTAGCTGGGGCCGTTGCCCTCGGCGCGGGCGCGCAGGTCGAAGACGCCCTCGATCCAGCGCTCGCCGCGGTGGTGGCGCAGGGCGGCGGGGAGGGCGCGGACGACGTCCTCGAAGCCGCTGACGGTGTGGTCGACGGCGAGTTGCAGCTGCTGGACCTCCCAGGTGTCCTTGACCAGGCGCAACTCGGAGAGCACGGCGGCGAGTTCGTCGTCGCCCCGGGCGCCCCGGTCGTCGCGGGGCCGCCCGGTGGCCTGGTCGACGAGGGCGTCGGTGCCGGCCAGTACCCGGGTGGGGGGCTGCGGTCCGCCGAGCAGCTTGCCGAGGTCGTCGAGGTGTTCGGTGCGCAGCCCGGTGAGCCGGGCGGTCTCGTCGAGGTCGGGGCGGCGGCCGACCCAGAACTCGCCGTAGCGCCGGTCGCGGTAGAACTCGCCGCCGCTGCGCGGGGATCGGGGCCGTACGTGGAGGACGGGTTCGTGGCCCTCGGGGCCGGCCGGTTCGAGGACGAGGACGTGGTCGGCCTGGTCCTCGCTGGTGAGGCCGGTGAGCCAGGCGTAGGCGCTGTGCGGGCGGAAGCGGTGGTCGAGGTCGTTGCAGCGGACCTTGAGGCGTCCGGCGGGGACGACCAGCCGTTCGCCGGGGAAGGCGGCGGAGAGCCGGGCGCGGCGGCGGGCGAACTCGGGGTAGCCGGGGACGCGTTGGTCGGCGGGGAGCGGGGTGGCGGCCCAGGCGGTGCCCATGAAGGCGTCGAGGGCGGGGGAGACCGGGAGGTCGTGGCTGCCGGTGGCGAGCTGGGGCTGGGGTCGGGTCACCGGTGAACTCCTAGGCGGGGGTGGGGAGCTGGGGCTGGTGGGACACAGCTGGGTAACGGCGGGCGTCACCTCTTGTGCAGTGCAATTTCACATTACTATGTTACGGGTCACACAGCGGCGCGGCCAGAGCCGGCCCCGCTGACCGATGCAGGCCCCCCACAGCGGAGTTGCCACATGACCAGGCGCAGCCATGCCCTCCTCGCCGCCGCCCTCGCGGCGACCCTCACCCTCGGCCTCGGGGCCTGCAAGAACGACAAGAGCGACAGCGGCGGCGACGCGGCCCCCGGCAGCACCAAGGGCCCGGGCGCGGAGAGCGGTTCGGTCATCGGCGGCACCCCGGCCAAGGGCGGCACCCTCACCGTCCTGACCAACCAGGACTTCGCCCACCTCGACCCGGCCCGCAACTGGACCGTCCCGCACATGGACTTCGGCACCCGGCTGCTCTACCGCACCCTGACCACCTTCAAGGCCGAGCCGGGGGCCGCCGGCAGCGAGATCGTCCCGGACCTCGCCACCGACCTGGGCAAGTCCTCGGACGGCGGCAAGACCTGGACCTTCACCCTCAAGGACGGCCTCAAGTACGAGGACGGCAGCCCGATCAGGTCCGCCGACATCAAGTACAACGTCGAGCGCTCCTTCTCCCCGGACCTCACCGGCGGACCGGACTACGCGATCCAGTACCTGGCCGGCGGCGAGAACTACAAGGGCCCGCTCACCGGCCAGCACCTGGCGAGCATCGAGACCCCCGACGAGAAGACCATCGTCTTCCACCTCAAGCGCCCGGTCGCCGAGTTCTCGGACACCGTCACCCTGCCGACCTTCGCCCCGGTGCCGCAGTCCCAGGAGAAGGGCACCCAGTACGACTCCCGGCCGTTCTCCTCCGGCCCGTACAAGATCGAGAGCTACGACCGGGGCAAGCAGCTGGTGCTGGTCCGCAACACCAACTGGGACCAGGGCACCGACACCGTCCGCAAGGCCTACCCGGACCGGATCGTGGTCACGGAGGGCATCAAGGGCGGCCAGGCGGACGACCGGATCATCGCCAGTGAGGGCGCCGACGGCAACGCCATCAACATGCCCTGGATGCAGCACGAGTCGGTCGCCAAGGTGCTGCCCAAGGCGGACGTCAAGTCCCGGATGGCCGCCGAGCGGACCGGCTGTACGGACATGCTGTACCTGAACACCGCCAAGGCGCCCTTCGACGACCCGAAGGCGCGCGAGGCGATGATGTGGGCCGTCGACCGCGAGGCCCAGGTGACCGCGTTCGGCGGCCCGGCGATGGCCGACGTGGCGACCTCCTTCCTCCCGCCGTCGCTGACCGGCGGGCTCAAGGCCGACCCGCTGAAGATCCCGGCCACCGGGGACCAGGAGAAGGCCAAGGCCCTGCTCAAGGACGCCGGCAAGACCGACCTCAAGGTCGGGCTCACCGTCTCGCTCGGCGACAAGACCCGCGCCGAGGCGGTCCAGCAGTCGCTGGCCAAGGCCGGCGTCCAGGTGACCGTCAACACCGTGGACCCGTCCGCCTTCACCGACACCCTCGGCGACACCAAGAACGCTCCCGAACTGGCCATCAGTGGCTGGTGCCCGGACTACCCGTCCGCCGCGACCTTCCTCCCGTTCCAGTTCGACGGACGCACCATCAAGGAGAAGGGCAACCAGGGCAACCTCAGCCAGTTCCGGGACCAGGCCACGATGGACCGGATGGACGCGATCGCGGCCATGCCGGACGTCAACGAGGCCAACAAGGCCTGGCAGCAGCTGGACGAGGACCTGATGCGCAAGGCCCCGGCCGTCCCGCTGATGTGGCAGCGCCGTCCGCTCATGGTCGGCACCAACGTGGCCGGGGCGTTCGGCAGTTCGGGCTACGCCGGGATGATCGACCTGGCCGTGGTGGGCCTCAAGGACCCGGCGAAGGGCAAGTGAGCGGCCCGATGAGCACCACCACTGAACCCCCTTCGGCAGCGGAAGGCGCGCTGACGGCCCCCGCGAAGGCGGCCGGGCGCGGGCCGTGGCGGCTGGTCCTGGACCAGCTGTGGGCCCGCGGCTCGGCCCGGTTCGGGCTGATCACGGTCGGCGTGCTGGTCCTGGCGGCCGCCCTGGCCGGCCCGCTGAGCGCGCTCGGCGGCTGGTCCCCCGAGGAGTTCGACAAGCGCGCCGTGGACGCCTACCTGGGCGGCATGCCCAGGGGCGACTTCGGCGGCATCAGCACCCGGCACTGGCTGGGCGTGGAGCCGATCACCGGGCGCGACCTGTTCGCCCGGGTGCTGCACGGCGGCCAGGTGTCGCTGCTGATCGCGTTCACCGCGACCGCGGTGGTCGTGGTCGCCGGCACCCTGGCCGGCGTCACGGCGGGCTACTTCGGCGGCCGGACGGACGCCGTGCTGTCCCGGCTGATGGACCTCACGATGTCCTTCCCCTCGCTGATCTTCATGATCGCGATGATGTCGGTGGCCAAGGACGTCAACCGGATCCTGCTGATCACCCTCGTGATCGGCCTGTTCACCTGGCCCGGCATCGCCCGGGTGGTGCGCGGCCAGACCCTCTCGCTCAAGCACCGCGAGTACGTCGAGGCCGCCCGGGTCGGCGGCGCCCGCTCCTGGCGGATCCTCACCCGGGAGATCCTGCCGAACGTCTCCGGCCCGGTCATCGCGTACACCACGCTGCTGATCCCCGGCATGATCGCCACCGAGGCCGCGCTCAGCTACCTCGGGGTGGGCGTCCGCCCGCCCACCCCCTCCTGGGGGCAGATGATCGCCGAGAGCATCTCCCAGTACGAGACCGACCCCACCTACTTCCTCATCCCGACCGCCTTCCTGTTCCTCGCCGTGCTCGCCTTCACCCTGCTCGGGGACGCGCTGCGCGACATCCTCGACCCCCGGGGAGCCCGCTCGTGATCCGCTACCCCGACCCCCGCGGAGGCCGGTCGTGATCCTCTATCTCGGCCGCCGCCTGCTCGGCGTGGCCGGCATCCTGCTCGCCATCTGCGCCATCACCTTCACCATCTTCTACCTGCTGCCCAACGACCCGGCCGCGGCCGCCTGCGGCAAGACCTGCAGCCCGGAGCGGCTCGCCGACGTCAAGGCGGCGATGGGCCTGGACAAGCCGGTCTGGGAGCAGTTCGGCACCTACCTGACCGGCATCTTCGCGGGCCGCGACTACGGCACCGGCCCGAGCGCGGTGCACTGCGGCTTCCCCTGCCTCGGCTACTCCTACGAGTACGGGCTGCCGGTCCGGGACCTGCTCGCCGACCGCCTGCCGGTCTCGGTCTCGCTGGCCCTCGGTGCCGCCGTGCTCTGGCTGCTCCTCGGCCTCGGCGCGGGCGTCACCTCGGCGCTGCGCAAGGGCGGCCTCACCGACCGGGCCCTGATGGTGCTCTCCGTCGGGGCGGCCTCCCTGCCGGTCTACTTCACCTCGATCATGCTGATCTGGGGCGTGGTCCGCACGGCCGGGCTGCTGCCCTACCCCTCGTACCACGCGTTCACCGACGGCCCGCTCGACTGGGCCACCAACCTGCTGCTGCCCTGGACCGCCCTCGCCCTGCTGTACGCGGCCATGTACGCCCGGCAGAGCCGCACCTCGATGATCGAGGCGATGGCCGAGCCGTACATCCGCACCGCCCGGGCGAAGGGGCTGCCGCCGCGCACGGTGACCGTCAAGCACGGGCTGCGCTCCGCGACGACACCGATCCTGACCATCTTCGGGATGGACCTCGGCGGGCTGCTGGCCGGGGCCGTCATCACCGAGTCGATCTTCGGCCTGCCCGGCGTCGGCCGGCTGTTCTACGACGGTCTGGCCCGCTCCGACCAGCCCGTGATCCTCGGCGTCACCCTGCTCGCGGCCTTCTTCATCGTCGTGGCGAACCTGCTGGTCGACCTGCTCTACGCGTACGTCGACCCGAGAGTGAGGTACTGATGGCCAGCCTGTTGGAGGTCGAGGACCTCAAGGTCGCCTTCGACACCCCGCGCGGCACCGTCCGGGCCGTGGACGGCATCTCCTTCGCCGTCGAGGCCGGGCGCACCCTCGGCCTGGTCGGCGAGTCCGGCAGCGGCAAGTCCGTCACCTCGCTGGCCCTGATGGGCCTGCACCGCGGCGCCGCCGTCTCCGGCTCGATCCGGCTCGACGGACGGGAGCTGACCGGCCTGGGCGAGCGGGAGCTGGGCGCCGTCCGGGGCCGGCGGATCGCCATGGTCTTCCAGGACCCGCTGTCCAGCCTGCACCCCTTCTACACGGTCGGCGAACAGATCGCCGAGCACTACCGGGTGCACTTCCGGGCGGGCCGCAAGGCCGGCCGGGCCCGGGCCGTCGAGATGCTCGCCGAGGTCGGCATCCCGGAACCGGCCCGCCGGGTCGACGAGTACCCGCACCAGTTCTCCGGCGGGATGCGCCAGCGGGTCATGATCGCCATGGCGCTGGCCTGCGAACCGGACCTGCTGATCGCCGACGAGCCCACCACCGCGCTGGACGTCACCGTCCAGGCGCAGATCCTCGACCTGATCGCCCGGATCCAGCAGGACCGCGGGCTCGGCGTCGTGATGATCACCCACGACCTGGGGGTGGTCGCCCGGGTCGCCCACGAGGTGCTGGTCATGTACGGCGGCCGGGCGGCCGAACAGGCCCCGGCGGAACGGCTGTTCGCCGCACCCGCGCACCCGTACACCCGCGGCCTGCTGGACTCGCTGCCGCGTCTGGACGACTCCGACGACGCCCCGCTGCGGGCCATCCCCGGCAGCCCGCCCTCGCTGCTCACCCCCGCCCCCGGCTGCTCCTTCGCCCCGCGCTGCGCCCGCACCACCGCGGCGACCGCCGAGGAGCACGCCCGCTGCCTGGGCGAGCGCCCGCCGCTCGACCCGTTCGGCCCGCCCGGGGCCGGCCATCGGGCCGCCTGCCATCTGCCACTGGTGCCGGAAGGGGTCCTCTGATGGCTGAACCACGACTGTCCGAGCCGCGACTGTCCCAGCCGCCACTGTCCGAACCGCTGCTGTCCGTACGGGACTTGGTGAAGACCTTCGCCGGACGGCGCAGCCGCACCGGCCGGGCCGGTGCGCCGGTCCGGGCCGTGGACGGGGTGAGCTTCGACCTCGCCGCGGGCGAGACCCTGGGCCTGGTCGGCGAGTCCGGCTGCGGCAAGTCCACCACCGGCCGGATGATCGTCCGGCTGCTCGACCCCACCTCGGGCACCGTCACCTTCGACGGCACCGAGATCGGCGGGCTGTCCCAGGCCAGGCTGCGGCCGCACCGGCGGCACCTGCAGATGGTCTTCCAGGACCCGTACTCCTCGCTCAACCCCCGGCAGACGGTGGCCCGGATCATCTCCGAGCCGCTGCTGGTCCAGGGCGCGAGTGCCGTGGAGGCGCGCGGCCGGGCGGCCGAACTGATGGAGCTGGTCGGGCTGATCCCCGAGCACCTCGACCGTTACCCGCACGAGTTCTCCGGCGGCCAGGCGCAGCGGATCGGCATCGCCCGCTCGCTCGCCACCTCGCCGAAGCTGGTGATCGCGGACGAGCCGGTCTCCGCGCTGGACGTCTCCGTCCAGGCCCAAGTGGTCAACCTGATGGAGCAGTTGCAGCGGGAGCTGGGCCTGGCCTACGTGTTCATCGCGCACGACCTCTCGGTGGTCAAGCGGGTCTGCGACCGGGTCGCGGTGATGTACCTGGGCCGGATCGTGGAGATCGGCGACAAGGCCGAGGTGTACGGCAGCCCGGCGCACCCGTACACCCGGGCGCTGCTGTCCGCCGTCCCGCTGCCGGACCCGGCGGCGGAGCGGGCGCGGGAGCGGATCGTGCTGCTCGGCGACCCGCCGAGCCCGGCGGACCCGCCCACCGGGTGCGGCTTCCACCCGCGCTGCCCCAAGGCGCAGGCGCGCTGCCGGACGGAGCGGCCGCTGCTGGAGGTGGTCGGGACCGGCGGGCGCCAGGCGGCCTGCCACTTCCCGGAGCAGCCGTAACGCAGAAGAGCCCCCGGTCGGGCGTGGCGGGGAACCTCACGAGGGCCGCGTCCGACCGGGTACCAACCCGCCCTGATGGTTCTCTTACGGCTGCTACTGCTCCTCGGAGGGTAGTAGCAGCCGGGGCCCGGGCCCCTCGGTGGCGAGTTCGTCACCGGGGTTGAGCACCCGGCAGCGGCGCAGCGACACGCAGCCGCAGCCGATGCAGCCGGTCAGCTCGTCCTCCAGCCGCTCCAACTCGGTGCGGCGGGCGCGCAGTTGCTCGGCCCAGCGGCGGGAGATCCGCTCCCAGTCGTGCTTGCCCGGCATCCGGTCCTCGGGCAGCCCGGTGAACACCTCGGCGACCTCGGCGAGCGGGATGCCGAGCCGCTTGGCGACCAGGATCAGCGAGATCCGGCGCAGTACATGCCGCCGGTAGCGGCGCTGGTTGCCGGCCGAGCGCTCGGAGGAGATCAGCCCCTGCTCCTCGTAGAAGCGCACGGCGGAGGTGGCGATCCCGGCCCGGCGGGCCACCTCGCCCACGCTGAGCAGGTCGACGGGTGCCGTTCCGGTCATGGCCACCGCTCCTCGACTTCAAGTTCTCTTGAAGTCCCAGCCTATCGGACGTGACCGGGCACCCGGTTTTCCGGAGCGCCACGACCGTTGCCGGGCGGCCGAGTTGCCCGGCAACGGTCGCCGCCGGTCGCCGCCGGTCGCGGCCGGTCGCCGCGTCCGGGGTCAGTGCACGGTGTACTCCACGGTCACGCTGACGACCACCAGCACCGCGTAGACCACCGCCGGCGTGGTCCGCCCGGCGGCGTGCAGCGCGAGTGCCCCGGTGAGCAGGGCCAGCAGCTTGAGCACGATCTCCACGCCCAGCGGCTGGCGGAACCTCGGCCCGCCCGCGGCCAGGAACAGCCCCCAGAAGACGGCCGCCAGGGCCGGTGCGCCGAGGCCCAGCAACAGCCGGGTGGCCAGGCCGGAGCCGGTCCGGAACCCCCAGTAGCAGAGCGAGGCCAGCAGGGCGAGCTCCAGCCCGAAGGCGAGTCCCGCGTTGGCCATGGTCAGCGGGGTCCACTGCCGCTGCCCGACCGGTCCCGGTCTTTCGATCCTCATCCCGTGCCCTCCCCGTTCGTTCCGCTCTGCCCGTTCGCCGGGCGGCCCGGCCGGGCGGTGGTCAGGCGGAGTTTCCCAGTCCGCCCGGCGTGAACTCAATGGATCGCCGCGAAGACGTGTACGGAACAGGGGTCGGGCCGTAGCCTGGCGCATGCAATGTCACACATCACCAGAGGGAGTACCCGTCGTGGTCGACGACCTGAGCACCGCCGAGCCCCCGGCCCCGCTGCCCGCCGCCGAGGGCCTGTTCAGCGTCTCGCCGCAGGCCGCGCACCTCAACCACGGCTCCTTCGGCGCCGTGCCGGTCCCGGTGCAGCGGGTGCAGCAGGAGCTGCGCACCGAGCACGAGCTGGACCCGGACGGCTTCTTCGCCGACCTGCCGGCCCGGATCGCCGGTGCCCGGGTGCGGATCGCCGCCGAACTGGCCACCGACCCGGACCGGCTGGCCCTGGTCGCCAATGTCACCGAGGCGGCCGCGATCGCCCTGGACAGCATCCCGTTCGCCCCCGGGGACCGGATCCTGGTCACCGACCACGGCTACGGCGCCGTCACCCAGGCCGCCGCCCGCAGGGCCGCCGAGACCGGCGCCGAGCTGGTGGTCGCCCGGGTGCCGCTGGACGCCCCGGACGAGGCCGCCGTCCGGGCCGCGGTGCTCGCCGCCGTGGACGACCGCACCACCGTCGCCGTCCTGGACCGGATCACCTCGCTCACCGCCCGTACGGTGGCCTCCCCGGCCCTGGTCGCCGAGCTGCGCGGACGCGGGGTGACCACGGTGGTGGACGGCGCCCACGCCCCCGGGATGCTGCCCGAGCCGGTCGACCCGAACGCCGACTTCTGGTTCGGCAACCTGCACAAGTGGGCCTTCGCCCCGCGCGCCAGCGGGGTGCTGTCCGTCCGCCCCGAGTGGACCGCCCGGGTGCGCCCGCTCGCGCTGTCCTGGGAGCACCACCGGGGCTTCCCGGCCAACGTCGAGTGGCGCGGCACCTGCGACTACACCCCGTGGCTGGCCGCCCCGGCCGGCTTCGGGCTGCTGCGCGAGCTGGGCGTCGAGGCGGTCGCCGCCCACAACGCCGCGCTCGCCGCGTACGGCCAGCGGGTGCTGGTCGAGCGGGCGGGCCTGCGGGCGCTGCCCGCGACGCCCGGGGTGTGGATGCGCACCGTACGGCTGCCGGCGGGGTACGGCGACACCGAGCCGCAGTACCTGGCGCTGCTGGCCGAGCTGTGGCGGCGGCACCGGATCCGGGTCGCCGTCCGGCCCGGGCCCGAGGGCGCGGTGCTGCGGGTGAGTGCCCAGCTGTACAACCGGGCGGCGGACTACGAGCGGCTCGCGGACGCGCTGGTGGAACTGTTCAAGGAGTAGGCGCGGGGCTGCTCAAGCGGTTGTTCAAGGAGTGGGCGGGGGGCCGGCCGGCCCCTGGTCGCCCGCCGCCCGCAGTTCCGCGAGCAGCGGGTCGCGGTCGACGAGCAGCCCGGTGAGGATCCGCCGGGCTGCTCGCAGCAGGTCGGCGACGTCGCCGCCGACCAGCGCGTAGACCACGGTGCTGCCGTCCCGGGTGGCGGTGACGATGCCGGACCGGCGCAGCACCGCGAGCTGCTGGGACAGGCTGGAGGGCTCCACCTGCAGTTCGGCGAGCAGGCCGCGGACGGGTGTCGGGCCGGCCTGCAGCAGCTCCAGCACCCGGATCCGGACGGGATGGCCGAGCATCCGGAAGAACTCGGCCTTGGCCTGATACAGCTCCCCCAGCCTTCGGCCGGGAGGTGCCCCCATCGTCACGAGGCCCCCCTCTCCTGGTCTCGGCGGGCTCAGATCTCCAGCGAGAGCTCGATCTGCTTGAGCCGGTGGCGGGCCATCGCGAGGTTGGAACGGTTGCGGTGGAGCACCAGGAAGAGGAACAGCCCGCGCCCGGTGGGCGTCGTGATCGGCCGGACCATGTGGTACTGGTGCGTCAGCGTGATCAGGATGTCCTCGATCTCGTTGTCGAGCAGGTTGAGCGCCTCCATCGCCCGCATCTTGGCGCGGACCACGTCGGTGTTGCCGGCCGCGGCGACGTTGAGGTCCAGTTCGCCGCCGTCCCCGAGGGTGCCGAGGGCCATGCCGCTGCCGTAGTCGACCAGGGCGACGCCGATCGCGCCGTCGATCGACATGGCTTCCTTGAGGGACGTCTCCAGGTTCGCCATCGTGGCGGTCCTCCCGTGAGTCGGTGGCCGTGGCTCACGGCCCTGGCTCACGAAGGTAGGGAGCGGATCCCGGACTCCACCGGGAATGACCGGAGTCGCTCGGATCTGGCCCGACCCTGATCACTTGAAGACATTTGCAACTATGGATCTGAGAGAGGAGTGATCTCCTGGCTCGGAAAACGGTGCTATCGATGTCACTCCTCCCGGGTAACCTCTCGCTGAGATGCGAGATCACACCAACCACACCCGGACGGCGATGAACACCCCCGATCCAGAGCCCCAGGAAGTCCAGGAGCTCAGCCCCGCCGAGGCGTACGCGGCCAGCCGTCGACGGGCCAAGGAGCAGGCCACCGCCCTGTACGGCTTCCAGCAGCTGTACGACTTCCCGCTGGACGACTTCCAGGTGGAGGCCTGCGAGACGCTGGAGGCCGGCTCCGGCGTCCTGGTGGCCGCCCCCACCGGCTCCGGGAAGACCATCGTCGGCGAGTTCGCCGTGCACCTGGCCCTCCAGGCCGGCCGCAAGTGCTTCTACACCACGCCGATCAAGGCGCTCTCCAACCAGAAGTACGGGGACCTGGTCAAGCGCTACGGCGCCGCCAAGGTCGGCCTGCTCACCGGTGACAACACCGTCAACGGCGACGCCCCCGTGGTGGTGATGACCACCGAGGTGCTCCGCAACATGCTCTACGCGGGCTCCAGCACCCTCGACGGCCTCGGCTACGTCGTGATGGACGAGGTGCACTACCTCGCCGACCGCTTCCGCGGCGCCGTCTGGGAGGAGGTCATCATCCACCTCCCCGAGTCGGTCACCCTCGTCTCGCTCTCCGCGACCGTCTCCAACGCCGAGGAGTTCGGCGACTGGCTGGACACCGTCCGCGGCGGCACCAAGGTGATCGTCTCCGAGACCCGCCCCGTCCCGCTGTGGCAGCACGTGATGGCCGGCAACCGGATGTACGACCTGTTCGCCGACCCCGACCGGGACGGCCGCCCCAAGCACAGCCTCAAGAACCCCGGCAAGGCCGTCAACCCCGAGCTGGTCCGGCTCGCCCGCTCCGAGCTCGACCGCAACCCGCGCGACCGCTTCGGCCGCGGCCGGGGCCGCTCCATGCCCAACGGCCGTCCCGGCAAGGTCTGGACGCCGGGCCGGGTCGACGTCATCGACCGGCTCGACGCCGAGGGCCTGCTGCCCGCGATCACGTTCATCTTCAGCCGGGCCGGCTGCGAGGCCGCCGTGCAGCAGTGCCTCAGCTCCGGCCTGCGGCTCAACAAGGACTCCGACCGCGCCCTGGTCCGGTCGATCGTCGAGGAGCGCTGCGCCGACATCCCCGACGAGGACCTGCACGTCCTCGGCTACTTCGAGTGGCTGGACGGGCTGGAGCGCGGCATCGCCGCCCACCACGCCGGGATGCTGCCGCGGTTCAAGGAAGTGGTCGAGGAGCTCTTCGTGAAGGGCCTGGTCAAGGCCGTCTTCGCGACCGAGACCCTGGCGCTCGGCATCAACATGCCCGCCCGCTCGGTGGTCATGGAGAAGCTGGTCAAGTGGAACGGCGAGACCCACGCCGACATCACCCCCGGTGAGTACACCCAGCTCACCGGCCGGGCCGGGCGGCGCGGCATCGACGTCGAGGGCCACGCCGTGGTGCTCTGGCAGCGCGGCCTCGACCCGGAGGCGCTGGCCGGCCTGGCCGGCACCCGCACCTACCCGCTCAAGTCCTCGTTCCGGCCCTCCTACAACATGGCCGTCAACCTGGTCTCCCAGTTCGGCCGGCACCGCTCCCGCGAACTGCTGGAGACCTCCTTCGCCCAGTTCCAGGCGGACCGCTCGGTCGTCGGCATCGCCCGCCAGGTGCAGCGCAACGAGGAGGGGCTGGACGGCTACCGCGAGTCGATGACCTGCCACCTCGGCGACTTCGACGAGTACATGGAGCTGCGCCGCCGGCTCAAGGACCGCGAGAACGAGCTGGCCCGCGAGGGCAGCAGCCAGCGCCGCGCCGCCGCCATCGAATCGATCGAGCAGCTCAAGCCGGGTGACGTCATCCACGTCCCCACCGGCAAGTTCGCCGGCCTCGCCCTGGTCCTCGACCCGGGCCTGCCGCCGGTCAGCCGCTCCGGCCGCGGCGGCCCGCGCCACCCCGACTACCAGGACGGCCCGCGCCCGGTGGTGCTCACCGCCGAGCGGCAGGTCAAGCGGCTCGCGATGATCGACTTCCCGCACCCGGTGGTCGCCCTCGAACGGGTCCGCATCCCCAAGTCCTTCAACCCGCGCAGCCCGCAGTCCCGGCGCGACCTCGCCTCCGCGCTGCGCACCAAGGCCGGCCACCTGGAGCCCGAGCGGTTCCGGCGCGGCCGCGCGGCCGCCGCCGACGACCCGGAGATCACCCGGCTGCGCACCGAACTGCGCCAGCACCCCTGCCACGGCTGCACCGACCGCGAGGACCACGCCCGCTGGGCCGAGCGCTACCACCGGCTGCACCGCGACACCGAACTGCTGGAACGCCGGATGCGCTCCCGCACCCACACCATCGCCCGCACCTTCGACCGGGTCTGCGGCCTGCTCACCGACCTCGGCTACCTGAGCGGCGACACCGTCACCGACGACGGCAAGCGGCTCGGCCGGCTCTACGGCGAGCTCGACCTGCTCGCCTCCGAGTGCATCCGCGAGGGCGTCTGGAGCGGCCTCGCCGCCGCCGAACTCGCCGCCTGCGCCTCGGCACTGGTCTTCGAGGCGCGCCAGGCCGACGACGCCGGCGCCCCCCGGGTGCCGGAGGGCGCGGCCAAGGAGGCCCTCGGCCAGATGGTCCGGATCTGGGGCCACCTGGACGCCCTGGAGGAGCAGCACCGGATCAACACCGCCGAAGGCGTCGGCCAGCGCGAACCCGACCTCGGCTTCGCCTGGGCCGCCTACCGCTGGGCGCTCGGCCACAGCCTGGACCAGGTCCTGCGCGACGCCGACATGCCGGCCGGCGACTTCGTCCGCTGGACCAAGCAGCTGATCGACGTCCTCGGCCAGATCCAGGACGCGGCCGGCGAGGACGCCGAACTCCGCAGGACCGCCCGCAAGGCCGTCGACGGCCTGCGCCGCGGCATCATCGCCTACTCCTCCGTGGGCTGAGCCCCCGGCGACGCGAAGGGGCCCGCACGTTCGCCACCGAACGCGCGGGCCCCTGTCGTGCCGCGTCCCGGCGCTACGTGCGCCGGCCCTACTTGCCCGGTGCTACTTGAGGGTGGGCAGGGCGGAGTAGCAGCCGTAGTAGTCCTTGGTCGTCTCGACCATGACGTCGCCGGTCCGCGGGCCGACGACGCCGTCCGGGTCCAGACCCGCCCACTTCTGGATCGCGACGACCGCCCCGTAGGTGTCCTGGCCGAACGAGCCGTCCACCGTGATGGTGTGGTAACCGGTCTGGTAGTGCAGGCTGTTGGAAATCTGCTGCACGCACTTCACGCTGGCGTAGGTGTTGCTCTTGCCGTAACCGACCCACAGCGAGCCGGAGTTGGGCACGGCCTGGGCGGTGCCGGCGACGCCGACGGTGGCCAGGGCGGCGGCCGCGAGCAGGAACGCGCCGCGCCGCTTGATGGAGCTGGTGTTCAAAGGGACCCCCGAATTCGGAACACAACTGATCATCAGTTTCCCCGAACCGTACCTCAGCGGGTGGCGAGGGACTCCAGCAGGCGGGTGAGGGAGGTGCCGAGGCCCCAGCGGGCGGAGAGGTGTTCCAGGGTCATCGGGTCGGCGGGCTCGCGGGGGAGGGTGGGGTCGAAGTCCGGGAGGGGGGCGTCGGTGGCGACGCGGACGACGGTGGGGGCGACGTCCAGGTAGGCGGCGCCCTCGACGAGGTTGCGGCGGCGGGCCGGGGTGAGGCGGGAGCCGACGTCCAGGGCGGCGGCGCGGATCGCGGCCAGGTCGCCGTACTCGTTGATCAGCTGGGCGGCGGTCTTCTCGCCGATGCCCTTGACGCCGGGCAGGCCGTCGGACGGGTCGCCGCGCAGGGCGGCCATGTCGGCGTACCGGTCGCCGCGCACGCCGTACTTCTCCAGCAGCACCGCGTCGTCGGTGACCTGGAGGTTGCCCATGCCCTTGACCGGGTACAGCACGGTGATCTGCCGGGCGTCGTCGACGAGTTGGAACAGGTCGCGGTCCCCGGTGACGATCTGCACCGGGCCCGTGGCGCGGGCGGTGAGGGTGCCGATCACGTCGTCCGCCTCGTAGCCGGGGGAGCCGACCCGGGCGATGCCGAGGGCGTCCAGCACCTGCTCGATCACCGGCACCTGCGGGGCGAGGGTGTCCGGGACCTCCTCCTCGCCGTCCACGGCGGCCTCGGCGACCCGGTGGGTCTTGTACGAGGGGACGAGGTCCACCCGCCACTGGGGGCGCCAGTCGGCGTCCATGCAGGCGACGAGTTCGTCCGGCCGGTGGTCGTGGACCAGCCGGGCGATGAAGTCCAGCAGGCCGCGGACGGCGTTGACCGGTTCCCCCTGCGGTGAGCGCAGGGAGTCCGGTACGCCGTAGTAAGCCCGGAAGTACAGGCTGGCGGAGTCGAGCAGCATCAGTCGCGGTGCGGTCACGAGTCAGATCATGCCGCACCGCGCCGACGGACGGTGGTCTCAGTGCTCGTGCGGGCCGGCGCGGTGCACCGGGCCGTGGGCGTCGGCGCAGTGCTCGGCGGCCGGGTTGCCCGGGCCGGCGATCTGCAGCAGCGCGCCCGCCTCGTCCTCGCCGACGTGGTCGACCTGGAGGGTGCTGTGGGTGATGCCGTACTCCTTCGCCAGTCGGCGCTGCAGTTCGCGCCGCACGGCGTGGCAGTCGCCGCCGGGGGTCACCAGGATGTGCGCCGACAGGGCCGGCTGGTTGGAGGTGATCTCCCAGATGTGCAGGTCGTGGATCTCCTCGACCAGCGGCTCGGTGACCAGCCGGTCGGCCACCGCGTCCGGGTCGATCCCGGCCGGGGCGGCCTCCAGGAAGATCCGCCCGGAGTCCCGGACCAGCCCGATGCCCGCCTTGAGCATCAGCGCCACCACGATCAGCGAGGCGATCGCGTCGGCCCGGGCGAAGCCGGTGGTCAGCACGACCGCACCGGCCACGGCGGTGGCGATGAAGGCGTACAGGTCGGTGAGCACGTGCTGGAAGGCGCCCTCGACGTTCAGCGAACTGCGGTTGGCCTTGGACATGCACCAGGTGGCGGCCAGGTTGACCACGATCCCGATCAGCGCGGTGACCAGCACCAGCGAACCGGTGACCTCGGGCGGGCTGATCAGCCGGGTGATCGCCTCGTAGCCGAGCCAGGCGGAGAGGATCAGCAGGGTGACGCCGTTGGCCTGGGCGGAGAGGATCTCGGCGCGCTTGAGCCCGTAGGTGTAGCCGCCGCGGGCCGGGCGGGCGGAGAGCCGCATGGCGACCAGGGCGAGCACGATCGAGGCGGCGTCGGTGAGCATGTGCGCCGCGTCGGAGATCAGGGCCAGGGACTGGGCGGCGAAGCCGACCACGACCTCGCCGGCCATGAAGACGAGGATCAGGGTGAGGGCGCTGACCAGCCAGCGGCGGTCGGCGTCGGCGGCGACGCCGTGCGTGTGGCCCCCGTGGCCCCCGTGGCCCCCGTGGCCGCGCGCGTGGCTGCCGTGACCCGTGTTTCCGTTGCCGTGGTCCTGCGGGTTCTGGTGGTCATGTGCATGATCATCGTGGGAATGCTCGTGCCCGGCCATCGAAGTCCTCTCTGGACGCACGGGTGGAGGCGACGGGGCGCGATCGCCCCGCACTCGAAGTGAACCGCAGAATCGACAAAGATCCAAAGGTTGTACTGGTGACCGTTGTCGTTGCCGCTCGGACGGCACCCGATCGCCGCTGCGCCGCCCGCCCCGAGCCCGGGTCGCCGGTGGCACCGGCCCTGGTCGGGGGCGCCTACGAGACGGGGCCGGCCCGCGCCCTACTGCCCCTTGGCGCAAGGGCGTTCATCGCACTTTCAGGCGAGGGTGATCGCGTCCAGCGAGGCGGCCGTGGCGGCGCGGACGAGGGCCTGCATGAGGCGGAGGTCGGTGCCCTGTTCGGGGTGCCACTGGACGCCGACGGTGAAGCCGGGGCCCTCGACGGCCTCCACCGTGCCGTCCGGGGCGAGGGCGCTGACCCGCAGGCCGGTGCCGAGGCGGTCGACGGCCTGGTGGTGGAAGGTGGGCACCTCCAGCTCGGTCTCCGGCAGCAGTCCGCCGACCAGCGTGCCCGGCACCGGCCGTACCAGGTGGGCGCCGTAGCACCCCGGCGTGCCCGCGTGGACGTCCACGTCGAGGACGTCCGGCAGGTGCTGCACCAGCGTCCCGCCGCAGACCACGTTCAGCACCTGCATGCCCCGGCAGATCCCCAGCACCGGCATGCCCGCCGCCAGGGCGCCGCGCAGCAGGGCGACCTCCCAGACGTCGCGTTCCGGCGAGTCGACGTCCGTCAACGGGTGGGCGGGTTCCCCGTAGTACGCCGGGTCGATGTCCGGTCCGCCGGCGATGACGAGGGCGTCGAGCCGGGCCAGCGCCTCGGGGGCGCGCTCGGGGGCGTCGGGCGGGAGCAGGACGGCGATCCCGCCGGAGTCCTGCACGTAGGCGGTGTACCGCTCCGGCACCAGGGCGACGCGACGGCCGCGCCAGTCGCTCCAACTCGCGTCCACCAGGTAGGTGCTGACACCGATGAAAGGCCTGCGATCCATGGCGCGCATTCTCCCCCCGTACCGTCCGGTACTTCGTCAATCACGCACGTCGGCGCGCCACACCCGTCCGCCCTCTTCCGCCCCGTGAGCCGCAGGCCGTACGGTTCGCTGTGACCGCTTGATCTCGAAGAGTGATCGTGGAGGAGGAGGGTTTCGGCATGCCCGAGAACGCCATGCCCGAGAACGCCCCCGGGGGTTCGCGGCCCCGGCCGCCACTGACCCTGGACGAGCTGCGCGTCCTGGTGGACGCGGGCGAGGTGCACACCGTCGCGCTTGCCTTCACCGACATGCAGGGCCGGCTGCAGGGAAAACGGTTCGCCGCCCGATTCTTCCTCGACGAGGTCGCGGAGCACGGCGCCGAGGCCTGCGACTACCTGCTCGCCGTGGACGTCGACCTGAACACGGTGGACGGCTACGCCTTCTCCTCCTGGGCCACCGGCTACGGCGACTTCGCGATGCGCCCCGACCTCGGCACCCTGCGGCTGACGCCCTGGCAGCCCGGCACAGCCCAGGTCACCGCCGACCTGGCCCGGCACGGCGGCCACCCGGTGGACGCCGCCCCGCGCCAGCTGCTGCGCCGCCAGCTCGCCCGGCTCGCCGAGTACGGGCTGACCGCCGACATCGGCACCGAGCTGGAGTTCCTGGTCTTCCGCGACACCTACGAGCAGGCCTGGCTGGGCGGTTACCGCGGCCTCACCCCGGCGAACCTCTACAACGTGGACTACTCGATGCTGGGCACCGCCCGGGTCGAGCCGCTGCTCGCCCGGATCCGCAACGAGATGGCGGGCGCCGGGCTGACCGTCGAGTCCGCCAAGGGCGAGTGCAACCTCGGCCAGCACGAGATCGCGTTCCGCTACTCCGACGCCCTCACCACCTGCGACCAGCACAGCGTCTACAAGACCGGCGCCAAGGAGATCGCCGCCCAACAGGGCTGCGCGCTCACCTTCATGGCCAAGTACGACGAGCGCGAGGGCAACAGCTGCCACATCCACCTGTCGCTGCGCGACGCCGTCGGCGCCCCCGCCTTCGCCGACCGGGACGGCCGGATGACCGACACCATGCGGCACTTCCTGGCCGGGCAGCTCGCCGCGCTGCGCGAGTTCAGCCTGCTGTACGCGCCGAACATCAACTCCTACAAGCGCTACCGCCCGGGCTCCTTCGCCCCGACCGCCGTCGCCTGGGGCCGGGACAACCGCACCTGCGCCTACCGGGTGGTCGGCCACGGCCCGGCCCTGCGGATGGAGAACCGGGTGCCCGGCGGCGACGTCAACCCGTACCTCGCGGTGGCCGGGATGATCGCGGCCGGACTGGACGGCCTGCAGCGCAAGCTCGACCTGCCCGCGCCCTGCCTGGGCAACGCCTACGGGGTGGAGGAGTACGCCCGGGTGCCCGGATCGCTGCGCGAGGCCGCCGACTTGTGGGCGGGCAGCGAACTGGCCCGGACGGCCTTCGGCGGCGACGTGGTCGAGCACTACCTGAACATGGCCCGGGTCGAGCAGGCCGCCTACGACGGGACCGTCACCGACTGGGAGCGCTACCGCTCCTTCGAACGGATGTGAGCCGTGACCGATTCGACGAGTGACGTCCGCAACCCCGCCACCGGCGAGCTGCTCGCCACCGTTGCGGACACCACCGCCGAGCAGCTGGACGCGGCGGTCCAGCGCCCGGTGAAGGCCCGGACGCGCTGCGCCACTTCACCGAGACCGAGAACGTCTTCATCCACACCGAGGAGTGACGGTCCATGACCGAGCAGGACGACATCGTCTGCCGCCGCCTGGTCGGCCGCACCGCCGTGGTCACCGGCGCGGGCAGCGGGATCGGCCTGGCCGCGGCCCGCCGGCTCGCCTCGGAGGGCGCCAAGGTGGTCTGCGCGGACCTGGACGAGGAGAGCGGACGGGCCGCCGCCAAGGCGGTCGGCGGGCTGTTCGTGCACACCGACGTCACCGACCCGTACATGGTGGAGGCGCTGTTCGACGAGGCGTACGAGACCTACGGCAGCGTGGACGTCGCGTTCAACAACGCGGGCATCTCCCCGCCGGAGGACGACTCGATCCTGACCACCGGGCTGGACGCCTGGCGCAAGGTCCAGGAGGTCAACCTGACCTCGGTCTACCTGTGCTGCAAGGCCGCGCTGCCGTACATGCGGCGGCACGGGCGCGGCTCGATCATCAACACCGCCAGCTTCGTGGCCCGGATGGGCGCGGCCACCTCGCAGATCTCGTACACCGCCTCCAAGGGCGGGGTGCTGGCGATGTCCCGGGAGCTAGGCGTGCAGTTCGCCCGGGAGGGCATCCGGGTGAACGCGCTGTCGCCCGGGCCGGTGGACACCCCGCTGCTGCGCGAGCTGTTCGCCGCGGACCCGGAGCGGGCGGCCCGCCGACTGGTGCACATCCCGCTCGGCCGGTTCGCCCGGGCCGAGGAGATCGCTGCCGCGGTGGCCTTCCTGGCCAGCGACGACTCCTCGTTCATCACCGCGAGCGAGTTCCTGGTGGACGGCGGCATCTCCGGGGCGTACGTCACCCCGCTGTAGGCCCGCGCCCCCGGCCCGCCGGGGCTTCTCACCGTAATCTCATCGAAAACCTCCGGAATTCCCGGTTGCGCTGATTTCGCGTTTATCCGGCTACCTTTAGATTCTTTGCTGTGAGCGAGCAGATTCCCGCCGGGTGGTACCCGGACCCGAAGAACACCGGCGACCCGAGACCGCAGCGCTGGTGGGACGGCAAGGGCTGGACGGCCGACACCCGGCCCGCACCCTCGGACGCCCCGCAGCCGGAGTCCCCGGCCGCCGCGGCCCCGGGGCCGGAGACGGCCGAACAGCCCAGGGTGCTGGAGGGCGAGGTCCTGGACAGCGGCCCGGCGGTCCGCTACCCGGAGCCGCCGCCCTTCGGCACCGGCTACGGGGTGCCCGGTGAGGTGCCGCGCAAGCCGCGCCGCAAGCCGTCCAAGCTGGTGGTGGCCACCGTCGTGGCCGCCGTGCTCGGCCTGGGCGCCGGCTCGGGGATCACCTACCTGGCGATGGACGGCCACGACAACGGCCGGCCGCAGCGCAGCGCCGCCCGCAACCAGCCGGCCCCGAACGGCGACGGGTCGTTCGGCTTCCCCGGCTTCCCCGGCTTCGGCGGCGGGAGTGGCGGGAGCGGCGGGAGCGGGGGCAACGGCGGGAAGGGCAACCCCGGCGGCGGCAACGGCAGCGGGAAGTCCAAGCCGGGCGCCAACAAGGCGATCGACCTGGTGAACGGACTCACCCTGCCCACCCCCTCCGGCTGGCAGGCGGGCACCACCAACGACGGCTACGCCGCGCTCACCGTCGGTGCCTACAAGTGCCCGGACGGCACCGACAACTGCACCCTCGGCGGGGTGAACACCGGCCGGATCAGTGGCGGCGGCACCGACGCCCAGGCGGCGGCGAAGGCCGACATCGACAAGGCCGTCAAGGAGTCCTACGGCGACGTCACCGGCCACCAGGAGCTCAAGTCCGAGGCCGTGAAGGTCAACGGGAAGGACGGCTACCTGGTCCGCTGGAAGGTGGACGCGGCCAAGGGCAACAGCGGCTACGTCCAGACGGTGGTCTTCCCGACCGCGGACGGCAAGGCGCTGGTCTCGGTGCACTTCGGCTTCGACATCGCCGACAAGGCACCGGACGTCGGCGTGATGGACACCATCGTGAAGGGCATCACCGACTTCAAGGGCAAGATCCCGGGTGTCCCCGGTCTGCCCGGCCTGCCGGGCGGCGGTTCCGGCACGGGCGGCGGTTCCGGCAGCGGCTCCGGCAGCAGCCCGGACGGCAGCCCCGACGGCTCCGGTACGGCCACCACCTGAGTCCCCCGCTCCTCACACCGCGACGGCCCGCCCGGGAGGAAGTCCTCCCCGGCGGGCCGTCGCCGTGCACCTCGGGGTGCAGGCGCAGGGGGAGCCACGGAACCGGACCGGACGGGGGTGGGCCGGCCCGGCCCCGCGTCGTCCGGCGTCAGGAGTCGCGTCGAACAGCCTCGACGCGACGGCGCCGGAGTACCATGCCCGCCCAGCCGACCCCGAGCGCGGCGGCACCGGCGAGCAGCAGCGGACCGGTGGCGGAAGTGCCGCCCACGGCCGCCGAGGTGGTCGGGAGGGGCTGGCCGGCCGGGGCGTTCGGGTCCCCGCCGTGCCCGTGGTGGGCGACCGTGGACTTGGGGGCGTCGGCCGCGATCTGGGCGTCGCTGGGCGCGGCCGGGGCGGCGAACGAGGAGACGGCCGGGGCCCCGGCGGCGGTGCCGGACTTGCCGAAGTCGACGTCCGAGCAGCTGTAAAACGCCTCCGGGCTGTCGCTGCGCTGCCAGATCATGTAGAGCAGCTGGCGGCCGGTGCGCTGCGGCAGGGTGCCCGGGTAGGTGTAGTACCCGTTGGTGGCGGTCCGGTCGACCTGCACCTGGGCCACCGGGGTCGGGTCGAGGTCCGACCACTTGAGCGGCTTGGTCGGGTCGTAGCCCGGCTTGGTGATGTAGACGGTCTGGGTGCCGAGGTGCGGCGCGGTGGTGCGGAACTGGAAGGTGAAGCTGCCGGCGCTGACCGGGGTGGCCGGCCAGTCGGTGCGGGGCCAGTCCAGGGCCGCGTACTTGTCGCGGTTGGCCGAGCAGAGCTTGCCGTCCGGGATCAGCGCCTGGTGGTTGCCGTTGGCGTTGGCGATGTTGACCTCGTTCCAGTCGTACAGCGGCTGGGTGCCGCTCGCGGCGACGAGGTCCTTGCAGACCTGGGACACCGGGTGCTCGGGCCCCTCGGCGTAGCAGGCGGCGATCCGGCTGACCGGCCCGGTCATGGTGCCGTGGGCACCGGCGGTGCCGGCGGTGGTCGCGGCCACCGCGAGGACCGCGGCGCCGACCACGCCGACGGACAGGGCACTTCGCTTGATGGACATGGGGTGGGGACTCCTTGGCCGTCGTTCCGGGCGGGTGTGGGGGAGCGGACACGCCTGCCCGTCCGGGGGCCGCCGGCCCGGATCGCGGCCCTCGGCCAGAGCGTAGGATTGGTCTGGACCATAAGGCAATAGCCAGGCGTGATGCGGTTGTTGACTGACCGTAGGCTCCCGAGCAGCGCAAAGGCCCGATGGGACACCGGGGTTAGGTGTTCCATCGGGCCCGCTTAAGGCTGGGGAAAGGTCAGTTCTGCACCTTGTTGATCTTGCCGGCCTGGATCACGTTTCCGTTGCTGCCGCCGCTGACTGTGTTGTAGATGTACGTCGATCCGGGCTCCTGCCGGGGGGTGAACTCCGCCAGGATCTCCCGGAGTTCCTCCGCCGCCTCCGGGTGCTCGCGGAACAGCCGGCGCAGCCGGGTGCGCAGTACGGCCGTCTGGTCCGCCAGGGCGTCCTCGTCGTCGCCGGCCTCCACCACCTCGGCCCGGATCACTTCCAGCTCGGCGCTCGTCGCCTCGTCCTCCTCGCCGCGCCCGAACATCCGGGAGACCCGCGAACTGACCTGCTGCCAGGCCGCGGTGGCCATCAGCCCGGCCAGTGAAGAGGCGCCCGACGTCACCATCTGCTGGACGATCTCGGCTTCCATGCTGCTCCCTCGTCGTTCTTCGTGTCGGCACCACGGTAGGGCAGGGCCGGACGAACCGTCAGAGGAACGTCTTCCCCTCGCCCCGGTAGGTGGGGACGGTGCGGACGATCCGGTCCCCCTCGATCAGGTGCAGTTCGGCGAAGCGCTCGCACAGCTCGCCCGCCTTGGCGTGCCGGAACCAGACCCGGTCGCCGATCAGCAGGTCGTCGGCGGCCGGGCCGATCAGCGGGGTCTGCACCTCGCCGGCGCCCTCCATCGGGTCGTACTGCAGGCCCAACGGCAGGTACGGCACGGGGGCGCGGTCCGGTCCGATCGGGCCGGAGGCCGGGTAGCCGCCCCCGAGCACCGTGACCACCCCGACGCCGGGGCGGCGCACCACGGGCTGGCCGAACAGGGCGGCCGGGCGGCCCCGGAAGGCGCGGTAGTTGTCGAACAGCTGCGGCTGGTAGAGCCCCGAGCCGGCGGCGACCTCGGTGACAGCCCGTTCGGCGGCGGTGGACTCCACGCTGCCGGTGCCGCCGCCGTTGACGAACTCCAGCTCGGTGACCTGTCGCAGCCGCCGCACCACGGCCGCGCGCCGCTCGGCCAGTTCGGTCCGGGCCCGGCTCTGCATCAGCCGGACCACCTGCGAGCGCACCGGCCGCCCGGGCACCCGGTCCCCCACCCCGGCCACGTGCCCCTCGTACGCCATCAGGCCGACCACCCGGAACCCGGGCCGGCGCTGGACGAGTTCGGCGAAGGTGCCGAGCTCCTCCGGGGTGCGCAGCGGTGAGCGCCGGGCGCCGACCCGGACCCGGCCGCCGAACAGGTGCAGCGCGGTGTCCAGTTCCAGGCAGACCCGGACCTCGGCGTCGCCGGTGCGGGCCTTGTCGACGAGGTCCAGCTGGGCCGGGTCGTCCAGGACGACGGTGACCCGTTCGGCCAGGTCCTGGTCGCCGGTCAGTTCGGCGTAGCCGGCGCGGTCGGTGGAGGGGTAGGCGAGCAGGACGTCGCGCACGCCGGTGCGGGCCAGCCAGAGCGACTCGTCCAGGGTGAAGGTCATCACCCCGGCGAAGCCGTCCACGGCCAAGGCCCGGTCCAGCAGGGCCCGGCAGCGCAGGGACTTGCTGGCGAGCCGGATCGGCTTGCCGCCCGCCCGGCGCACCAGGTCGGCGGCGTTGGCGTCGAAGGCGGCGAGGTCCACGACGGCCACCGGCCCGTCCAGATGGGCGGTGGCCCGGTCGTAGCGGTGCCGGTCCGTGACAGGGGTACGCGCAACGAGGATGGGCATGGGCGCAGGGTGCCACAGTGCGCTACCGGTGGGTAGAGGCTGTGTGCACGGAAATGTAGAGGGCCTGGGCACGGAAATGCGGGCGGTGCGGGCCGGTGGCATAGGGTCGGCCGGGTGGACCGCAAAGACTTCTCCAACCCGGCGTTCGTCGGCAAGAGCATCCCGAATCCCGGCTTCTCCGACGACGACGGCACGGCGGACGCGGCCCTGACCGCGGCCCTGGCCCGCTGGTCGCAGGACCGTACGGCCGAGCCCGAGGTGCTGGCGGCGCTGACCCCGACCCGGCTGATGGTCCCGATCGTGGCCGTCCTGGGTGAGGTCGAGGTGGACGAGCACGGGCACAAGCACGACAAGTCCAGCGACATGGCCGTCCCGGTGCTGGAGGCCCCGGACGGGCGCCGCGCGCTGCCCGCCTTCACCTCGCTGGAGGCGCTCACCCGCTGGCGGGCCGACGCCCGCCCGGCGCCGACCGCGGCCCCGCAGGCGGCGATGGTCGCCTTCTCCGAGCGCGCCGACACCCTGCTGGTCGACCCGGCCGGGCCGGTGCCGTTCCTGCTGTCCGGCGCCCGGCTGCGGGCGCTGGCGGAGAACCGGCCGTACCTGCCGCCGGTCCGGGACCCGGACGTGCGGGAGGCGGTCCGGGCGCTGCTGGCGGCCGAGCCGCAGGTGGTCAGCGGGCTGCTGGCGCCTTCGGAGGACTCGGACGGGGTGCTCGCGGTGGTGTTCGACCCGGCGCTGGACCAGGCGGGGCTGCAGGAGGCCGCGCAGCGGGTCGGCCGGGCGGTGGCCGGGGACCCGGTCCTGCGGGTGCGGCTGGACCGGGGGCTGGACCTCGCGGTGCTGCCGGCGAGTGCCCAGCTGCCGGGGGAGCCGCTGTACCGGCGGTAGACACGACGAAGGGCCGCCACGTACGAAATTTCGTACGTGACGGCCCCGGCCGGATCCGTCTCAGCTGTAGACCGGCCCGGTGAACTTCTCGCCCGGCCCGGTGCCCGGCGCGTCCGGCACCAGCGAGGCCTCGCGGAAGGCCAGCTGGAGCGAGCGCAGCCCGTCGCGCAGCGGGGCCGCGTGGAAGTTGCTGATCTCCGGGGCGCCGGCGGTGACCAGCCCGGCGAGCGCGGTGATCAGCTTGCGGGCCTCGTCCAGGTCCTTGTCCTTCTCGCCGCCCTCGGCCAGACCGCACTTGACCGCGGCCGCGCTCATCAGGTGCACCGCGACGGTGGTGATCACCTCGACCGCCGGGACCTCGGCGATGTCGCGGGTGAGGTCGTCGAAGCCGATCGCGTCGTCGTCCGTGCCGGGGGTCTGGGTGGGCTCGCTGCTCAAGGGGGGCTCGTTCCGTCGTGCGGTGTGGGTACAGGTGGAGCGTACAAGGGGGGCCGGAACGCGCGGGGAGGGCCCGGGAGGCCCCGGGTGGGCAGTGCGCCGCGCCGGAGTCCGGCGGAACCGGGGCGGAATAGCGTTCGACAGCGCGACGCTGTAAGCTTCGAGACTGACCGGCCGGGATCCCGCATGGGCGCCTGGCCAGCAAGTGGAGGCTCCACTCAGGAGGCCCGAGAGGGCAACCGCGAAAGTCTCCCACCTGGTCGACCTCGCGGTCGACGGGTCCCGGTCCGCGACGGGCGCCGAGGCGCCGAGTCGCCCGCAGCGTCCCTCACCGGACGCAGCCCCCGGTTGTGTGGAGCCCCGCTTGTACCGAGCGGGGCTTTTTTCGTGTCGCGGTGCACGCGGTGCCGAGAGGCATCGGGCAGCGCAGCACGAATGAAGCCCCGCCCAGTGGTCGAGTCCACTACGTGCGACCGCCGTCCGACGGCCGCATCGCAGAAGGTGCAACCGAGGAGGCCCCATCAGCACCGAGCCCCGCATCAACGACCGGATTCGCGTTCCGGAGGTGCGACTCGTCGGTCCCAGCGGCGAGCAGGTCGGCATCGTGCCGCTTGCCAAGGCGCTGGAGCTTGCGCAGGAGTACGACCTCGACCTGGTCGAGGTCGCGGCGACCGCCCGGCCGCCGGTGTGCAAGCTCATGGACTACGGCAAGTTCAAGTACGAGTCGGCCATGAAGGCCCGTGAGGCGCGCAAGAACCAGGCGCACACGGTCATCAAGGAGATGAAGCTCCGGCCGAAGATCGACCCGCACGACTATGACACCAAGAAGGGTCACGTCGTCCGGTTCCTCAAGCAGGGCGACAAGGTCAAGATCACGATCATGTTCCGTGGTCGTGAGCAGTCCCGCCCCGAGCTGGGCTTCCGTCTGCTGCAGCGGCTCGCCGACGACGTCCAGGACCTGGGCTTCGTCGAGTCCTCGCCGAAGCAGGACGGCCGGAACATGATCATGGTTCTTGGCCCGCACAAGAAGAAGACCGAGGCGATGGCCGAGGCCCGCGCCCTCGCGGACGCCCGCAAGGCCGAGCGACTGGGCCGGACCCCCGGCTCCGACGCCGCCGCGGACGACGACGCGGTGGCCGAGGACCTGGCCGCCGAGGACCAGGTGGCCGACGACGCCGTGACCGAGGCGCAGGACGCCCCGGCCGAGGCGCCGGCCGCCGAGGCCGAGGCCCCGGTCGAGCAGCCGGCCGCTTCCCAGGGCGCCTGAGCCGCAAGGCTCACGGAGGTCCGGGGGTCGGCCCCCAGGGTGACAGGGCGTCCCGCCCGGTCACCACAGATCCATCCAGTTCACGCCCGCGCGGCGCAGGTCGCGCGGGCGTGGACGGGACTGACGAGGAGATACGGCGAAATGCCGAAGCAGAAGACGCACAGTGGCGCCAGCAAGCGCTTCAAGATCAGTGGCTCTGGCAAGGTGCTGCGCGAGCGCGCCGGCCGCCGCCACCTCCTGGAGCACAAGCCCTCGACGCTGACCCGCAAGCTGGCCGGGACCGTCGAGCTGGCCCCCGCTGACGCCAAGAAGATCAAGAAGCTTCTCGGCAAGTGATCGCCCTCCCGCCCGGTGCGAGCCGTGCGGGGCAGCTGATCCTTCCCGACCCATTCGAATGACGGACCACGTGAAGTAGTCCGTGGTCCAACCCAAGGAGTAATCAAGTGGCACGCGTCAAGCGGGCAGTCAACGCCCACAAGAAGCGCCGGGTCATCCTGGAGCGCGCCAGCGGCTACCGTGGCCAGCGCTCGCGCCTGTACCGCAAGGCCAAGGAGCAGGTCACCCACTCGCTGGTCTACAACTTCAACGACCGCAAGAAGCGCAAGGGCGACTTCCGTCAGCTGTGGATCCAGCGCATCAACGCTGCGGCCCGTGCCAACGGCATCACCTACAACCGCTTCGTGCAGGGCCTGAAGGCCGCCAGCGTCGAGATCGACCGCAAGATGCTGGCCGACCTGGCCGTCAACGACCCGGGTGCGTTCGCCTCCCTGGTCGAGGTCGCCCAGAAGGCGCTGCCGGCCGACGTGAACGCCCCGAAGGCCGCCGCCGACGCCGCCTGATCTTCCGAGATCGGTTGAGCTCTGACCGGACCCGCAGGCTCTCCTGCGGGTCCGGTTCTGCGTTCCCCCCTCAACAAGCCTCCGTCAGCCGCCAGCGCCTCCAGAGAACGAGACCATGTCGAGCACCGAGACCCCCCTGCTCACCTCCCTGCGCTCGCCGCGGGTCGTCGCCGCCCGCCGGCTCGCCAAGCGGAACCAGCGCACCAAGGAGCGCCGCTTCCTGGCCGAGGGCCCGCAGGCCGTCCGGGAGGCCGTCGCGTTCGGCCGGCTGCCGGGGACGGACGAGCGCGCCGTGGTCGAGGTGTACGTGGGCCTGGAGGCCGCCGAGCGGCACGCGGACATCGTCGAGGCGGCGCTGGCCGAGGGGGTGCCGGTGCTGACCGCCACCGACGAGGTGATCGCCGACATCTGCGACACGGTGACCCCGCAGGGGATCGTGGCGCTCTGCCGCTTCATCGACACCCCGTTCGCCGAGGTCCTGGCGGCCCGGCCGAAGCTGGTGGCGATCCTCGCCCATGTGCGCGACCCCGGGAACGCCGGGACGGTGCTGCGCACCGCCGACGCGGCCGGTGCGGACGCCGTGGTGCTCACCGACGCCTCGGTGGACCTGTACAACCCCAAGGCCGTCCGGGCCTCCGTCGGCAGCCTGTTCCACCTGCCGGTGGCGGTCGGCGTGCCGGTCGAGGAGGCGGTCGGGCAGCTGCGCGCGGCCGGGGTGCGGGTGCTCGCCGCGGACGGCGCGGGGGAGCGCGACCTGGACCGGGAGCTGGACGAGGGCACCCTGGGCGCGCCCGGCGCGTGGGTGTTCGGCAACGAGGCGTGGGGGCTCCCGGAGGAGACCCGCGCGCTCGCCGACGAGGTCGTGCGCGTCCCGATCCACGGGCACGCCGAGAGCCTCAACCTGGCCACCGCCGCGGCCGTCTGCCTGTACGCCTCGGCCCGGGCCCAGCGGTCGCCCGGCGGCTGCCGCTCCAACGGCTGACACACGCCCGGGCGCGCGGCGTTCTCACGTTGCAAGCCCTACTGCGGGGGCCTGGGAGGCGCTAGGGTCTGCCTCGGTGGGGGGAACGGCACGGTGGGTAATCGGGGAGGCAACCCATGGTCGGCAGCGGACCCGAGCTCGACCCGGACGACCTTCCGGACGGCCTGGTGGTCGCCGACGCGCTGGGCCGGGTGGTCCGATTCAACCGGGCCGCGGCCCGGCTCACCGGCGTGCTCCCGGAGGCCGCGCTGGGCAGCGCGCTGGAGGACGTCCTGCCGCTGGAGGACCTGGACGGCCGCCGCTGGTGGCAGCTGACCGACCCGTACGGCGGCCTGGCGATCCGCACCCGCCAGCCCGAGCGCAACCTGCTGCTGCCCGGCGGCCGCGAGGTGCTGGTCTCCGCCCGGTACGTCCGGGCGGTGCCCCAGGGGCCGCTGGAGCGCCTGGTGATCGCCCTGCGCGGGACGGAGGCCCGGCGCCGCACCGAGCGCAGCCACGCCGAGCTGATCGCCACCGTCGCGCACGAGCTGCGCTCCCCGCTGACCAGCGTCAAGGGCTTCACGGCGACGCTGCTGGCCAAGTGGGAGCGGTTCACCGACGGGCAGAAGCGGCTGATGCTGGAGACGGTGGACGCCGACGCCGACCGGGTCACCCGGCTGATCGCCGAGCTGCTGGACATCTCCCGGATCGACGCCGGGCGGCTGGAGCTGCGCAAGCAGGTGGTCGACCTGGCGGCCGCGGTGCGTCGGCACGTCGAGCGCAAGGTCGCCACCGGGATCCCGGAGGAGCGCTTCGACATCCGGATCGGCGAGCCGCTGACTGTGCTGTGGGCGGACCCGGACAAGGTCGACCAGGTGCTGGCGAACCTGCTGGAAAACGCGGTGCGGCACGGCGAGGGAACTGTCACCATCGAGGTGGCACCGGCCAAGGAGGTCGTCGAGGCGCCCGTCTGGGAGCGCCCCGGCACCCCTCCCCGCATCGTGGAAGGCACCGCGGTCACCGTGAGCGACGAAGGAAGCGGCATCCCCGAGGAGTCGATGCCGCGCGTCTTCACCCGTTTCTGGCGGGGCTCCAAGCGCGGCGGCACCGGCCTGGGGCTCTACATCGTCAAGGGCATCGTGGAGGCCCACGGCGGCTCGATCCGGGTCGACCGCGCCCCCGGCGGCGGGGCCAGGTTCCGATTCATCCTGCCCGCCGGCGTACCCGACTTCATGCTCTGAGAGAGCGTGGACGACAGACACAGCAAGCTGTGATCGGTGGCCGGGCGGGCTTGACGGCAGCCGCGCTACGCGCTGCGACTACACTCGACCTTTGGCGTTGCGCAACGCCCTGTGCGGCTGTGCCGCGGACGCCACTCCCCGTGAGCACGGAGAACGGACGCCCGCGCCCCGGCCCCGCCGGGCGTGACGCGAAGGCGAGCCCACACACCTGAGCACGGACGAGCAGGAGCACGGGAAGATAGAGATGTCGGCACCCAACAAGTCGTACGACCCGGTCGAGGTCGAGGCCCTCAAGCCCGAGGTGGTGGAGCAGGCGCGGGACGAGGCGATCGCCGCCTTCGCCGCCGCCGGCTCCCTGGACGAGCTGAAGCAGGCGAAGGTCGCCCACACCGGCGACCGTTCCGCGCTCTCGCTCGCCAACCGCGAGATCGGCGCCCTCCCGCCGCACGCCAAGGCCGCCGCAGGCAAGCTGATCGGCCAGGCCCGCGGCGCCGTCAACCAGGCCCTGGCCAAGCGCCAGGCCGAGCTGGAGGCGGAGCGGGACGCCCGCGTGCTGGTCGAGGAGGCGGTGGACGTCACGCTGCCCTACGACCGCGCACCGCGCGGCGCCCGGCACCCGCTGACCACGCTGGCCGAGCGCATCGAGGACACCTTCGTCGCGATGGGCTACCAGGTCGCCGAGGGCCCCGAGGTCGAGGCCGAGTGGCTGAACTTCGACGCCCTCAACCTGGGCCCGGACCACCCGGCCCGCTCGATGCAGGACACCTTCTTCGTGCAGGCCCCGGACGGCTCCGCCGACTCCGGCGTGGTGCTGCGCACCCAGACCTCCCCGGTCCAGGCCCGCACCCTGCTCCACCGCGAGCCCCCGGTCTACGTGGTCTGCCCCGGCCGGGTCTACCGGACGGACGAGCTGGACGCCACCCACACCCCGGTGTTCCGCCAGGTCGAGGGCCTCGCCGTCGACGAGGGCATCACCTTCGCCGACCTCAAGGGCACCATCGAGGTGCTGGTCGAGAAGCTGATCGGCGGCGGCCTGGAGCTGCGCTGGCGCCCCTCGTACTTCCCGTTCACCGAGCCGAGCGCCGAGATCGACCTGCAGTGCTTCGTGTGCCGCGGCGCGAGCGTCGGCAACCCGGACCGCCCGTGCCGCACCTGCTCCTCCGAGGGCTGGATCGAGCTCGGCGGCTGCGGCGTGGTCAACCCGCGGGTGCTGGTCGCCTGCGGCGTGGACCCGAACCGCTACAGCGGGTTCGCCTTCGGCCTGGGCCTGGAGCGGATCCTGATGAATCGTCACAACGTCGCCGACATGCGCGACATGGTCGAGGGTGACGTGCGCTTCACCCTCCCGTTCGGGATGGAGATCTGATGCGCGTCCCGCTTTCCTGGCTGCGCGAGTACGTCGACCTTCCGGCCGGCGAGACCGGCCGTGACGTGGCCGAGCGCCTGGTCCGGGCCGGCCTGGAGGTCGAGACCGTCGAGCAGCTCGGCGCCGACCTCAAGGGCCCGCTGGTGGTCGGCGAGGTGCTCTCCATCGAGGAGCTGTCCGGCTTCAAGAAGCCGATCCGGCACTGCTTCGTCAACGTCGGCGACGCCAACGGCACCGGAGCGCCGCAGGAGATCGTCTGCGGCGCGACCAACTTCGCCGTCGGCGACAAGGTCGTCGTGGTGCTCCCGGGCGCCGTGCTGCCCGGCCCGTTCCCGATCGCGGCCCGCAAGACCTACGGCCACACCTCGGCCGGAATGATCTGCTCCGCCCGCGAGCTGGGCATGGGCGACGACCACAACGGCATCATCGTGCTCCCGCCGGAGTACGAGCCCGGCACGGACGCCATCGAGCTGCTCCAGCTGGTCGACGAGGTGCTGGACATCGCCGTCACCCCGGACCGCGGCTACTGCCTGTCGATGCGCGGCGTGGCCCGGGAGGCCGCCGCCGCGTACGGGCTGCCGCTGGCCGACCCGGCGCTGCTCGACGTGCCGCCGGCCAACTCCTTCGGCTACCTGGTCAAGGTCAGCGACCCGGCCGGCTGCGACCGCTTCGTGGCCCGTACGGTCGTCGGCGTCGACCCGACCGCCAAGTCCCCGATCTGGCTGCAGCGCCGCCTCCAGAAGGCGGGCATCCGCCCGATCTCGCTGACCGTCGACATCACCAACTACGTGATGCTGGAGGTCGGCCAGCCGCTGCACGCCTACGACAAGCAGCGGGTGAGCGGCCCGATCACGGTCCGCCGGGCGGAGGAGGGCGAGACCCTCACCACCCTCGACGGGGTCGAGCGCAAGCTCGCCGCCGAGGACCTGCTGATCTGCGACACCAGCGGCCCGATCGGCCTGGCCGGGGTCATGGGCGGCGCCTCCACCGAGATCCTCGACCCGGCCGCCGGCCCGGGCACCACCGAGGTGATCATCGAGGCCGCGCACTTCGACCCGGTCTCCATCGCCCGCACCGCCAAGCGGCACAAGCTGCCCTCCGAGGCGTCCAAGCGCTTCGAGCGCGGCGTCGACCCGGAAGCCGCCCGCGCCGCCGCGCAGCGCGCCGTCGACCTGCTGGTGCTGATCGCCGGCGGCACCGCCGAGGCCGGGGTCACCGACATCGCGGCCCCGCACCCGGTGCGCACCATCACCATCGCCGCCGACCTGCCGGACCGGGTCGCCGGGACGGTGTACGGCCGCGAGACCGTCACCCGGCGCCTCCAGGAGATCGGCTGCTCGGTCGCGGGCGCCGACGTCCTGGAGGTCACCCCGCCGACCTGGCGGCCCGACCTCACCGACCCGTACGACCTCGCGGAGGAGGTCATCCGGCTGGAGGGCTACGACAACGTCCCCGCCCGGATGCCGAACGTCCCGCCGGGCAAGGGCCTGACCGAGGCGCAGCGCGTCCACCGCCGGATCGGCGTGGCGCTGGCCGGGGCCGGCTACGTCGAGGTCAACAACTACCCGTTCCTCGGCGAGGCCGCCTTCGAGGCGCTCGGCCTGGAGCCGGACGACCGCCGCCGCCGTACGGTCAAGCTGGTCAACCCGCTCAACGACGAGGAGCCGGCGCTGCGCACCACGCTGCTGCCGGGCCTGCTCGGCGCGCTGCGCCGCAACATCGGCCGGGGCAACACCGACCTGGCGATCTTCGAGACCGGCACGGTGTTCCGGCCCAAGGACGAGCTGAGCGTGGCCCCGCGCCCGGCCGTCGACCACCGGCCGAGCGACGAGGAGCTGGCCGCGCTGGACGCCGCGCTGCCGGACCAGCCGCGCCGGGTCGCCGTCGCCCTCGCGGGCGAGCGGCTGCCGTCCGGCTGGTGGGGCAAGGGCGAGCAGGCCTCCTGGGCGGACGCGATCGAGGCGGCCCGTACGGTGGCCCGCGCGGCCGGCGTCGAGCTGAACGTCGTCCAGGACCAGCACGCGCCCTGGCACCCCGGTCGCTGCGCGGCACTGGTCGTCGCCGGGACCGACCGGCTGGTCGGCCACGCCGGTGAGCTGCACCCGCGCGTGGTCAAGGCGCTCGGCCTGCCGGCCCGGACGGCGGCGATGGAGCTCGACATCGACCTGCTGACGGCCGACGGCCCGGTGAAGGTCGACGGCCCGGCGGTCTCCGGCTTCCCGGTGGCCACCCAGGACGTCGCGCTGATCGTCGACACCGCCGTCCCGGCCGCCGAGGTCGAGGCCGCGCTGCGCTCGGGCGCGGGCGAACTGCTGGAGGCCATCCGGCTGTTCGACGTGTTCACCGGCGAGCAGGTCGGCGAGGGCAAGAAGTCGCTGGCCTACGCGCTGCGCTTCCGTGCGGCCGACCGCACCCTGACCGCCGACGAGGCCACCGCCGCCCGCGAGGCGGCCGTCGCCGAGGCCGTCAGCCGCACCGGTGCGGTGCTGCGCGGCGCCTGATCCCGTCAGGGCCTGTCGAAGGGCCCCGGGGGGGGGGGGGGGGGGTGGGGGGGGGGGGGGGGGTTTTTTTTTTTTGGTGTGTTTTTTTTTCTTCCTTTTTTCTTTTTTCCCCTCGACCACAGAAAGAG
>NZ_JBVHYH010000035.1:0-3567 GCF_055569135.1 Kitasatospora sp. NPDC029367 | reverse complement strand
ACCACCATCCCCGCTGCTTCGCTCCCCTTCCCCCCCCCCCTCCATGCCCTGGACACCCCCCCCCCCCCCCCCTCCCCCCCCCCCCCGGGGCCCTTTGCCTTTCCTTGGGTTGACGGTCTGTCATCCACTCGTTTATCTCTTTACCTATGGAACTAGATAAAGGTGCTGACCAGCCCTCTCCGATCGAGTTCCGCCTGGACCCGGCCTCCGGTGTCCCGACCTACCTGCAGCTCGTGCAGCAGGTCGAACAGGCGCTGCGGATGGGCTGGTTGACCGAGGGGGACCGGCTGCCCCGGGTGCGCGAGGTGGTCGCCGCGCTGGCGATCAACCCCAACACCGTGCTCAAGGCCTACCGGGAGCTGGAGCACCGCGGCCTGGCGGTCGGCCGACGCGGCCAGGGCACCTTCGTGCGCGGGCTGCCGGCCGGAGTGGTGCCGCTGCGCGAACGGGCCGCGCTGCGGCGGGGGTTGCTGGACTGGATGCGCTCGGCGCGGGCCGCCGGGCTGGACGAAGGGGGGATGGTCGCGGTGTTCGAGGACGCGCTGCGCGACCTGCGCGAGGGCCGGGACGGGGTGGTGGCGTGAGTGCCGCGGACACCGTGATCGACTGCGGCGGGATCGGCAAGCGCTACCGCCGCTCCTGGGCGCTGCGGGACTGCCATCTGGCCGTCCCGGCCGGGCACGTGGTCGCCCTGGTCGGCCCGAACGGCGCCGGCAAGACCACCCTGCTCAGCCTGGCGGCCGGGCTGACCCTGCCGAGCGAGGGCGCGATGACCGTTCTCGGCGACCAACTCCCCGGCTCGCCCCGGGCCCTGGACCGGATCGGCTTCGTCGCCCAGAACGCCGCGCTCTACCCCGGTCTGCCCGTGCGCGACCTGCTCGCGATGGGCCGTCATCTCAACCGCCGCTGGGACGACACCCGGGCGCGCGCCCACCTGGACGGCCTCGGCATCCCGATGGACCGCAGGTACGGCCGGCTCTCCGGCGGCCAGCAGGCCCAGGTCTCGCTCGCCCTGGCGCTCGCCAAGCGGCCCGAACTCCTGCTCCTGGACGAGCCCTTGGCCGCGCTCGACCCACTCGCCCGGCACGACTTCATGGCCGTGCTGCTGACCGCGGTGGCCGAGGACGGCCTCTCGGTGCTGTTCTCCTCGCACGCCGTCAACGAGCTGGAGCAGAGCTGCGACTACCTGGTGGTGCTGGCCGGCGGCCGGGTCCAGGTGTCCGGGGAGGTGGACGACCTGCTCGGCGGCCACCGGATGCTCACCGGCCCCACCGCGGAGGCCGACGCCGTCGCCGAGCGGCTGCCGGTGGTCCGCGACCGCCGGGCCGGCGTCCAGTCCCACCTGCTGGTGCGCACCGGCGGCGTGGACGCGCCGGTCTCCACCGGCTGGCGCCAACAGCGCGTCGGCCTGGAGGAGTTGGTGCTCTCCTACCTGCGTGAGCCGACCGCCTCCGCCCTGCCCGGCCCGCGCGGGGCCGTCCGTACGAACCAGAAGGTACTGTCGTGAGCTCGACCACCCTCGCCCCGCCCCGCTCCGCCGTGCTGCGGGCCGCCGGGCTGCGCCACCGGCCGGCGCTGCTGACCCTGCTCACGGTGATGGGCGTGATCTCCCTCGCCCTGCTGCTGCACGGCTGGTACGTCCACAACGGTCTGGACCGTAGCGGCGCGGCCTCCTGCGATCCGACGACCGACGCCTGCACGGCCAGGTTCAAGCAGTTCCGGCGGCAGTACGGCAACGGCATGCTGGAGCTCGACACCGTGTTCTACGTCCTGGGCGGCGCCTTCGGAGCCTTCCTCGGCGGCCCGCTGCTGGCAAGGGAGTTCGAGCACGGCACGGTCCGCTTCGCCTGGACCCAGGGGGCCGGGCGGAGCCGCTGGACGGTGGGCGGCCTGCTCGTGGTCGGCGCCGTGCTGACCGCCGTGTCGGCGCTGTTCGGACTGCTGCTGCGCTGGTGGAGCGAGCCGCTGATGCTCATGAGCGGGGGGTTCGGTCCGGAGGTCTTCGGGCACGCGCCGCCGGTGATGGTGGGGCGGGTGCTGGTGGCTTTCGGGGCCGCGGCGCTGGCCGGCGCGGTGCTGCGTCGCACGGTGGTCGCGGTGGGTCTCGGCCTGGCGGCCTCGGTCGCGCTGCTGTTCCTCGCCGACGCCGTGCGCTCCCACTACCTGGCTCCCCTGGAGGAGCCCATGCACACGCTGAACTCCCTGGCGCTGGACGATCGCTGGGTGCTGAACACGTGGTTCTCCGACCCGGCCGGGCACCGGATCTCCGCGGACGACTTCTACAAGCTCGGGGACTCGGGCGCCCAGTGGCAGTCCCTGCTGCGCGACGGCGGCTACACCGCGCACCAGGTGTACCAACCGGCGGACCGGTTCTGGCCGTTCCAGTGGATCGAGTTCGGCTGGACGGTCCTGCTCGCGGTGGCGCTGTGCGCGGCGGCGGTCTGGTGGGTGCGCCGGCGGGCGGTCTGACCTGCACGGCTCCGGATTGGTTGAAGTGTTTTCGTCAAAACCCTTGCGGGGGCGGCGGTTCTGGGCGTTTCCTTCTCGTTAGGAAGCTTTCCTAACCGAACGAGGAATCGGAGCGTCCCATGCGTCCTCAGTCCCGTCGCGTCCTCCACATAGCCCTCGCCGCCGCCCTGGTGGCCGCGCCCCTCACCGTCGCGGCCGCCTCGGCCGCCCAGGCCGCCCCCGCTGCCGCGAGCTCCGCCCAGCTCAAGGGCGTCGGCCTCGACGACCCGCACAAGAAGGACATCGCGATGCAGCTGGTGTCCAGCGCGGAGAACTCCTCGCTGGACTGGAAGGCCCAGTACAAGTACATCGAGGACATCGGTGACGGCCGCGGCTACACCGCCGGCATCATCGGCTTCTGTTCCGGCACCGGCGACATGCTGGAGCTGGTCCAGCACTACACCGACCTCAAGCCCGGCAACGTCCTCGCCAAGTACCTGCCCGCGTTGAAGAAGGTCAACGGCAGCGACTCGCACTCCGGCCTCGGCGACGCCTTCGTCCGGGACTGGGCCGCCGCGGCCAAGGACCAGACCTTCCAGCAGGCCCAGAACGACGAGCGCGACCGGGTGTACTTCAACCCCGCGGTCAACCAGGCCAAGGCCGACGGCCTGCGCGCGCTCGGTCAGTTCGCCTACTACGACGCCATCGTGATGCACGGCCCCGGCAACAGCTCCGACAGCTTCGGCGGCATCCGCGCGGCCGCGATGAAGAAGGCGAAGACGCCCGCCCAGGGCGGCGACGAGGCCACCTACCTCAAGGCCTTCCTGGACGCCCGCAAGGTGGTCATGAAGAAGGAGGCCGCGCACTCCGACACCAGCCGGGTCGACACCGAGCAGTCGGTCTTCCTCAACGCCAAGAACTTCGACCTCAACCCGCCGCTCAAGTGGAAGGTCTACGGCGACAGCTACAGCATCAACAGCTGACGCCCGGGCCGACGCCGCCGGCGCGGATCGTCGGACAGCTGGAAAGGGGCGGGGGGGGGGGGGGGGGAGGGGGGGGGGGGGGGGGTGGGGGGGGGGGGGGGGGGGGGGGGGGGGGGGGGGGGGGGGGGGGGAGGGG
>NZ_JBVHYH010000034.1:75874-82918 GCF_055569135.1 Kitasatospora sp. NPDC029367 | reverse complement strand
GTGGTGGTGCCGTGGTGGAGGTGGGTGCGGGCGGCGTGCAGGGCCTCCTCGGCGATGCCGGAGGCGTAGGAGGCGCCGCCGCCGCCGTGGACGTGCAGGTCCACGAAGCCGGGGACGACGGTGTGGCCGGTCAGGTCGAGGTCGCCGGGCTCGGCCTTCCCACCGCTCGCGCCGCCGGTGAGGGCGGCGATCCGGTCGCCCTCGACGGCCAGCCGGCCGCCCTCGACGACACCGCCGGGCAGCACCAGCCGGGCGCCGGACAGGGCGAGACGATCGATAGCGGTCACGCGCAGCTCCAGCACTGCTCACAATTGTTCATGGCGCCCAAACTACAAGCAACTGTGAGCAGCGCATAGCCGCGTGCGGCGCCGCCCTCGTCCGGCGGAGCGGCCATCGCCAAAAGGGGCGGAAGGGGCGGGAGTTGTGATCGGCTTGTGACCGTTCCGGTCACCCGAGGGACTGTCGGCGGTTGCCCCGGACGTGCACAATCGGCCGCATGACGACAGCCGCGGGCGGGCCGCCCCCGCCGAACACGCCGTCCGACCTCGCCCTGGGCTTCCTGACCGGCGGGGTGATCGGGGCGTCGCTGGCCGGCTTCGTCAGCGGGTGCGTGCTCGGGCGGACGCCGCTGATCGTGCTGGGGCTCGCGCTGCCGGTCGGCTACGGCCTGGTGGTCTTCCTCGCCTCGCTGCCGCGCCGGGCCCGGGAGGCGGCCGTCGTGCCGAGCCGGGCGCTGGCGCTGATCGAGGCGCTGGAGGCGGTCGGGGGCGAGACCAGTGACGTTCCGGTGCGGTTCGAGCTGAGCGTGGTGCCGGACGACGCGCCCGCGTTCCGGGTGGGGATCCGGCAGGAGATCAACCTCGTCGAGCTCCGCGACTACCGGCCGCGCGGGGTCGTGGTGGTGGAGTACCCGCCGGACCGACCGTGGAAGGCGCGGATCGTGAAGCGGCCGACGCCGGAGTGGGAGCGGCGCGCGGCCGGGGCCCGGCTGGACTCGGTGCCCGGTCCGGCGATGCGGGAGGAGCACGGGTCGGGCTGTGCGGGCGGTCTGCTCACCGTCCTCGGCCTGCTGCTCGGCGCGGGTGCCGTGCTGCTGCTGTTCCGCACGGAGCTGTTCGCCGCGGTCGAGGACGGGGCCGGTGCGCCCCGGCCGGCCGTCACCTCCTCCTTCTCCTCCTCCTCGTCCGCCACGATCACCGTGACCTCGGTCACCGGCACGGTCGCCCTCGGCCCGGGGCAGTCCATGCTGGACCAGGGCGAGCCGCGCAAGGCCGTCGACTCGTTGATGCGGGACGGAGAGCAGCGCCAGGCGCTCACCGTCGTCGTGCAGGACCGTCAGTTGACGGTGGTCTTCGACCCGGCCGGCGGTGTCCCGGGCGCCGGTTCGCCAAGTGCCGGTTCCCCGGGTGCCGGTTTCCCGGGCACCGGGCAGGGACTCGGGTTCGATCCGCGCTCCCTGCCGTACGACCGGATCCCCGGCCTGGTGGAGGAGGCCCGGAGGACCCTCGGCGTCAAGTCCCCGAAGAGCTGGCAGCTGACCGCCGACGGGATCACCGGCGCGCTGACGCTCAGGATCGTGGTGACCGGCGACGGCGGCTCCGCGACGCTGGAGGCGGACGGCCGTGGCCAGGTGCTGCGGCGCAGCGGCGGCTGACCGGTACGGACGGGACGGGATGAGGGGTGCAGATGGGGTGGGACGGATTCCTGCTGCTGTGGTGCGGGCTGTGGGCCGTGGTGGCTCTGGTCGGGTTGGGCAGGTCGCTGGCCGGGGTGACCGCGGACCAGCGGAAGGTCCGGCTGACGGGGCGGATCGTCCGGGTGACTCAGCCCCGGCACGGTGGCTCGCGCAAGGGCGGGATCGCGGTGGTCGTCCGCTACCGGGACCCGGTCTCGGGTGAGGAGGTCACGGTCACCAACGACGGTGAGCGCGGCGAGACGATCACCGCCGCGTGGGAGGGCCGGGAGGTCGGGGTCGGGTATCCGCCGGGCCGTCCGCACGCCTACCGGTTCTCGAACGCCCCGGAGCAGCCCGGCCGTGGGCTGGGTCGGCCGGCCCTCGCGCTGTTCCTGCTCTGTGCCGGGCTGGTGGCGCTGGCCGCCGTCCGCTGGGGGTGGCCGTGGGTCCTGATCGGTGTCGCGGGCCCGTGGGCCGTCGCCGGGATCGTCCAACTCCCGCGAGCGGTACGGGAGAAGGCCGCCCGCCTCGGCAGGCTGGCCGTGCTGGAGGCGGTGCCCGGCCGGGTCGTCGCGGTGCTCAGGGACGTCAGCGTCGACGATGACGGCCACACCTCGACCACCATCACCCCGGTGCTGTCCTTCACCACCCGGGGCGGCACGGCCGTCACGGCGTACTGCCCGACCGACCTCCCGGGCCAGGCCGGAGCGTACGGAAGGGAACTGACGGTCCATCATGATCCCTCCGATCCGGCCGTGTTCACGCTGGACGCCTCCGCGGGGCGGCGCTCGGTGGAGCGGGGCGTGCGGTACCACGTGCTGATGATCGTGGTGCTGGTGGCGACGACCGTGGTGGGAGCGGTGCTGCTCTGAGGAGGGAGCGCGGGGTTCGGCGGCGGGAGGACGTCCGGGTGGCTCAACCGCAAGTGGTCCAGACCTTATTGGTCCAGACCTATTGACCAACTCCGGCTCCGCTCCTACGATCCGGTCCGGAACAGCCCCACATGTCCCCCACCTCACCCACGGCCGGGCGTCACGCCCCCACGCGTCGTCATGCCCATGGCGCCCCGGCGGGAAGGGAGCACAGCATGTTCCGTCGGAGGTCGCGAACCCCACGCCCGTCGGGCGGTTTCCACCCTGATCCGGACGGCGGCCGTCCTGGCGGCGCACCGCGCCGGGTAGGTCTGGAGCGCGCATCGAAGCCACACCGGGCCGTGACCCGGCACCGGCCGACCGTGCTGGTCCGCTCCCTCGCCGTGGTCGGGACCGCCGCCCTGATCGGCGCCGGCCTCGCGGTGACCGGCTCCGTCACCGCCGGGGCCGCGACCCCCAACCTGGTGGCCAACCCCGGCTTCGAGAGCGGACTCTCCACCTGGACCTGTTCGCCCGGCACCGCCGCGGTCGTCGGCAGCCCGGTGCACTCCGGCAGCGCCGCCCTCCGGTCCACGCCGACCGGCCAGGACACCGCCCAGTGCTCCCAGACCGTCAGCGTGCAGCCCAACTCCCAGTACACGCTGAGCGCTTACGTCCAGGGCAGCTACGTCTACCTGGGCGCCAGCGGCACCGGTGGCAGCGACCCGTCCACCTGGGCGCCGGGCAACGCCTCGTACGGCCAGCTCAGCGTCGGCTTCACCACCGGGCCCAGCACCACCTCGGTGACGGTCTACCTGCACGGCTGGTACGGGCAGCCCGCCTACTACGCGGACGACGTGTCGCTCACCGGCCCCGGCGGCAGCAGCTCCACCCCGCCGACGACGCCGCCGACCACCCCGCCCACAACGCCGCCGACGACGCCGCCCACGACGCCTCCCACCACGCCTCCCACGACGCCGCCGACCACCCCGCCGGGCGGTGACACCTGCCCGACCAAGCCCCGGCCCTCGGGCAAGGTCCTCCAGGGCTACTGGGAGAACTGGGACGGCGCCGCCAACGGCGTCCATCCGGGCATGGGCTGGGTGCCCATCACCGACAGCCGGATCGCCGCGCACGGCTACAACGTCATCAACGCCGCCTTCCCGGTGATCCTCTCCGACGGCACCGTGCTGTGGCAGGACGGCATGGACGCCAACGTCAAGGTCTCGACCCCCGCCGAGATGTGCCAGGCCAAGGCGGCCGGGGCGACGATCCTGATGTCCATCGGCGGCGCCGCCGCCGGCATCGACCTGAGCTCCAGCACCGTCGCCGACCGGTTCGTGGCGACCGTCGTCCCGATCCTCAAGAAGTACAACTTCGACGGGATCGACATCGACATCGAGACCGGCCTCTCCGGCAGCGGCGACATCAAGACGCCCTCCGCCTCCCAGGCCAACCTGATGCGCATCATCGACGGCGTGCTGGCCCAGATGCCCAAGGGCTTCGGCCTCACGATGGCCCCCGAGACCGCGTACGTCACCGGCGGGAGCGTCACCTACGGCTCCATCTGGGGCGCCTACCTGCCGATCATCAAGAAGTACGCCGACAACGGGCAGCTGTGGTGGCTGAACATGCAGTACTACAACGGCAGCATGTACGGCTGCTCCGGGGACTCCTACCAGGCCGGTACGGTGCAGGGCTTCACCGTCCAGACCACCTGCCTGAACAACGGCCTGACCGTCCAGGGCACCACCGTCACCGTTCCGTACGACAAGCAGGTGCCCGGTCTCCCGGCCCAGCCGGGCGCGGGCGGCGGGTACCTGGACCCGGGCTCGGTCGGCCAGGCCTGGGGCAACTTCGGCGGCGCGTTGAAGGGCCTGATGACCTGGTCGCTCAACTGGGACGGCTCGAAGGGCTGGACCTTCGGCGACAAGGTCAAGTCCCTCCAGGGCCGTTGAGCCCGGACCGGCCGCCGCTGAAACACTGCTGAACCACCACTGAACCACCACCGAAGGCCCGCGCCCCGCCACCCCGGGGCGCGGGCCGTTCAGCGCCCGGACGACGCCCGGCCGGGCTCGTGGTCAGCCGGTGCGCCGTGGGCCCGCCCAGTGCACCAGCTCCCGGCGCACCGGGCGGAAGCCGGCCGCCTCGGCCAGGGCGCGGCTGGCGTGATTGCCGCTGGGGGCCGACCAGGTCGGGGTGAGTCCCCGGGCGCGGGCGGCGGCGGTGGCGGCGTGGACGCAGGCGAGGGCCAGGTCGAGGCGGCGGAAGGCCGGGTCGGTGGCCACCGCGAGGTCCAGGTGCTCGCGGCCGACGAGGTAGCCGCACGCCAGCGAGGCCAGGTACGGGCCCAGGAACGCACCCCAGGCGTAGCCGCCGGCGGCGAGGGCGCGGTGGCCGCCCCAGGTCTCGGCGACCCAGTGCGGGCCGACGGGGCGGCCGAGGGTGGTCGAGCGCCGGGCGAAGCGGTCGAGGTGAGCCTCGTCGGCCGCGCCCAACGGGCGGACCCAGGCCGCGGTGTGCCGGGACACCGCCCGCGGCCGCTCCGCGTGGACGTGCAGCACCCGTACCCACGGGGTGAGGTGGGTGAAGGTCCGGCCGAGCAGGGGCAGGAAGCGGTCCGGCGCGTGGAACTGCCCCCGCCCGAAGCGGGCCAGGACCGCCGGATCCAGGCGCGCCGGATCCCCCCCGCAGCAGCCGTTCCGGCCCGCACTGCACCAGCAGCGCGCGGACCGCGTCGGGGTCGTCCGCCCACCGGCCGCCGTGTCCGCTCCGGTCGACGTGGGCTGGCAACAGGCTCGCACCGGGCCGCTCGACGGCGGACAGGTCGAGGGCGGGCCGGTCGAGGGCGGGCACGGGGTGGATCGGCATGCGTCCAGTACGGCAGTCCGCGCCCGCCAGCCCCGGCCCGTTGACGAAAGCCTGGCGGCGCCAGGGCGGTTGCTGACGGAACCTTGGCGGGAGCCGGCACCCCTGCCGTGGTCACGCGTGGTCCTGCGTGGTTCCGCGTGGTCCCGCGTGGTCCCGCGTCAGGGGAGCGTCAGGAGTTCGTCAGGGCGGGTGACGGAGCTTGCCCCGGGCACCCGCGCGGGCTTTGATGGACGGCATGCACCGCTCGACCCGCCACCACGACCGCCCGCCGCATAGTCGGCCGCGGTTCGTCGTCGCGGTCGCGGTCGCCACTGCCGTCCGGTAGTACCGAGCTCCTTCCCGCTGGTCACCGGCCGTGCGTACGGGCCCGGCTCCGTTTCGCCGGGCCCGTGCCGATCACCGCCGCCCGTCCCCCGCCCCGTTCGGCTCCGAGGGCGGGGGCGGGTCGGCGCTTCCCGCACCACATCCCAACTCGCACCACACCTTCCCGCACCGGCGGCCCCGGCGCGGGCGGCCGCGCGCCGCCCGTCGCCGCACCCCGCCGATGCCTACCACCCTTGGATGGGTCATGTCCGACACTGTTCTGTCCGCCCGTATCGCCCTCGTCACCGGTGCCTCCTCCGGCATCGGCTGGGAGACCGCCCGGCTGCTCGCCGGGCTGGGAGCGAACGTCCTGGTGCACGCCCGGACCACCGCCGAGGCGGAGGACGCCGTGGGCCGACTGATCGCCGCCGGGGCCCGCCGTGACCAACTCGTCGAGCTGGCGGCCGACTTCACCAAGCTGTCGGAGGTCGCGGTGCTGGCCGGCACGGTCGTCAAGCACTACCCGGCGCTGGACCTGCTGGTGAACAACGCCGCCGTGATGGCGCCCGAGCGCTGCACCCTGACCGACGACGGCAACGAGCTCTCGCTGCAGGTCAACTTCCTTGCCGCGCACCTGCTGGCCAAGCTGCTCCGGGCCCCGCTCTCGGCGGCCGGGGACGCCCGGATCGTCAACGTGTCCTCCTCCCTGCACCGCACCGCGTCGATGAACTGGTCGGACCCGCACCGGGTGAAGAAGTACTCCCGGGTGGCCGCGTACGCCCAGTCGCAGCTGGCGCTCACCATGGCGACCGCCGAGATGGCACCGGCCGGTTCCGGCATCACCGCCGTCAGCCTCAACCCGGGCCTGTGCGACACCGCGCTGCTGCCGCTGTACGGGCGGGTCGGCGCACCGGCGGCGGAGGGCGCGGCGGCCGTGGTCCGGCTCTGCCTGCCGGACGCCGAGGTCGTCAACGGCGCCTACTACGACGGCGGCGTCGCCGCGCCCACGGCCCAGGCCGCCCAGGAGGAGCGCTCGCAGAAGCGCCTGGCGAAGCTCGCCGACCAGCTGGTCGGCCGGGCCGTCTGAACCGCACCCACCTCCCCACCCACCCACGAACGACGAGGAACAGCACGATGTCCAAGCGCGCCCGCAAGAAGAAGGCCCGGCGGAAGAAGAAGGCGAACCACGGCCGCAAGGCCTGTCAGTGACCGGGTAGGAACGACACCGGCCCAAGGGGGGGGGCGCCCCCTCCCGGACCCCCCACGAACCCCAGAGGCCCTGCTCGCAGCCCCACCACACAACCCCTTCTCTTCCCCCCCAAATCCAACCTTCCCCTCCCCCTG
>NZ_JBVHYH010000034.1:0-75864 GCF_055569135.1 Kitasatospora sp. NPDC029367 | reverse complement strand
AGAGGAAACAACGACGACAAGGCCTGGAAGTGCCGAAGGAGAACGGAACCCACCAACGGGGGCCAGCCTGACGAGGAGAAGACAGAATGGCCCCGGGGGGCCTCGGCGCGCGCCGACGCACGCAGGTTCGTCCTGTCCCGGCAGATGTCAAGTCTCGCCGTTGATGGTGCGGTCGATAAGAAGGGCATGGACGCCTCCGGTTCGCAAACCGTCAGTCCTGCGGCTGCACGGCCGGTTGCCGTTCGGGGTAGGCGGCGAGCAGTGCCAGCCAGAGCTGGAAGCGGTCCTGCATGGACGCCAGGGAGCGGCCGGTGAGCCGCTCGATCCGGTCCAGCCGGTAGCGGACGGTGTTGCGGTGGACGTACAGCCGGTCGGCGACCGCCTGCACCGAGCAGTCCGCCGCCAGGTAGGCGTGCAGGGTGGTGACCAGGTCGGCGCGGTTGGCCTCGTCGAAGCGGGTGAGCGGGCGCAGCACCTCGGCGGCGAGCTGCTTCAACGGCAGGTCGGGGCTGGACAGCAGCAGCCGGGGCAGGTTGAGCGGGTCGCCGCCGTGCACCCCGGGGCCCTTGGCGAGGGCGGCCTGGGCCTCGAACCAGCTCCAGCGCAGCCCGTCGACGCCCCGGTAGCAGCCGCCGATGCCGACCGCGGCGCGGGCGTCCAGGCCGGCGAGCGCGGTGCCGAAGCGCCGGGCGAGGTCGTCGACCGGCGCGGAGCGGGGGAGCACCGCCACCAGGTACCGGTTGACGACGGCGGTGAGCACCGGCTCGGGGGAGTCGGGGTGCTCGGTCGGCAGCCAGGGCAGCCGGGCGAGCCGCCGGTCCGCCTCCGCCCCGGGCCCGGGCCCGGGGCCCTCCGGCGCCAGTCGGCCCAGCACCACCCGGTGGGCGGCCTGGGGGTCGAGCCCGAAGGCGGCGAGCCGGCGCTCGGCGGCGGCCGGTGCGATCACGTCCCGCACGATGTCCTCGACGACCTGGCCGACCAGCTCCCGCCGCCCGGCCAGGTGGGCCTGACGGCGGGCCAGCTCCAGTCCGACCAGCCGGACGGCGTACGGGAGGACGTCCGCCGCCGGGCCCGCCGAGCGCAGGCAGAGGAAGGCCGCGACCACCCCGTCGGCCTGCACCGGCAGCCGCAGCGGCCCGGCGCCGCCGGGCCCCTCCGCGCTTGGGTGCCCGGCGCCCGGGTGCCCGTTGCCCGGGTGCCCCGCCGCCGGAGCACCGGGCCGCCCCGCCGCCCGCAGCTCCGCGAGCAGCGCCTCCGGCCGCTCCGGAGCGGCGGCCAGCACCACCCCGTGCCGGTCCAGCACGGCGACCTCCGAGCCGCAGGCCCGGCGCAGCACCCGCAGCAGCGCGGTCAGGCCCTCGCCGCCGAGCAGCGCCTGGACCAGCAGGTCGTGCTGGTCGACCAGCCGCCGCTGCGCGCTGTGGTCCTCGGCCGTGATCCGCTCGGCGACCAGCCGGTTCACCGCGATGAACGGCGTCTCGTACGGGACCTCCAGCACCGCCAGGCCCTGCCGCTCGGCCTCGGCGACGGTGGCCCGTGGGACGGCGGGGTGGCTCAGCCCGGTGCCGAAGCCGATCCCCGAGGCGCCGGCGGCCGACACCCGCTGGACGAAGGCGGTCTGCGCGGCGGCGCCGCGCTGCCGCAGGCCGGTGGTGAGGAGCAGCTCGCCGCCCGTCAACCACTGCGTCGGGTCGGCGAGTTCGGTCACCGCGACCCAGCGCACGACCCGGTCGAGCCCGGCCGTGCCGGTGCACAGTCGCAGGCCGAGGCCCTCTTCCCGAAGCAGATCGCGCAGCGTCACCGGCATGTGCCGGACTGTAGCGCCGCACAACTCGCCGACGGAAGACCGTGCGGGTGTCCATAGCCTGGCGGGGTGATCCCTTCCTAGGGTTCCGTGCGAACCGCGCGAACCGTGCGGACCGGCGGGGCGACCCCGCCCGTACCGTCCGCTTGTCGTACCAGCCAGAAGGGCCACCGGAGTTGAGCAGCCACGACCGTCCACCCCGGCCGGAGCCGGCCCCCGGCGCGGTCCGGCTCGAAGGGCTGGCCAAGACCTTCGACGGCCAGGTCCGCGCCGTCGACGGCGTCGACCTGGACATCGGCGAGGGCGAGTTCTTCGCGATGCTCGGGCCCTCCGGCTCCGGGAAGACCACCGTGCTGCGCATGATCGCGGGCTTCGAGGCCCCGAGCGCCGGACGGGTCCTGCTGGGCGGCGCCGACGTCACCGGCCTGCCGCCGTTCGACCGGGACGTCAACACGGTGTTCCAGGATTACGCGCTGTTCCCGCACATGACGATCGAACAGAACGTCGGCTACGGCCTGATGGTCCGCCGGGTGCCGAAGTCCGAACGGGCCGAGCGGGTGCGGGCGGCGCTCGCCATGGTCCGGCTGGCGGGCTTCGAGCGCCGCCGCCCGGCCCAGCTCTCCGGCGGTCAGCGCCAACGCGTCGCGCTGGCAAGGGCGTTGGTGAACCGGCCGAAGGTGCTGCTGCTGGACGAGCCGCTCGGTGCGCTCGACCTGAAACTGCGGCACGAGATGCAGGCCGAGCTCAAGCGGATCCAGCGCGAGGTCGGGATCACCTTCGTGTTCGTCACCCACGACCAGGACGAGGCCCTGACGATGAGCGACCGCGTCGCGGTGTTCAACGCGGGCCGGATCGAGCAGGTCGGCCCGCCCGCCGAGGTGTACGAGCACCCGGCCACCGCCTTCGTGGCCGGCTTCGTCGGCACCTCCAACCTGCTGGACGGCCCGGCCGCCGAGCAGGTGGTGGGCCAGGCCGGACTGTTCAGCGTCCGCCCGGAGAAGATCCGGATAGCGCACCCGGACGACCCGGCCGGGCCGGACGAGCTGTCCGCCACCGGGCGGGTCGCCGAGGTCGTCTACGCGGGCGGCCATACCCGGTTCCTGGTGGACCTGGAGGCGGGCGGGCGGCTGACCGCCGTCCGGCAGAACGTCGACGAGGGCTCCGCCGACGTGCTGCGCCACCGAGGCACCGAGGTCGTCCTGGCCTGGCAGCGCAAGCACACCGTCCGGGTCGGCTCCTGACCCACCCCCACCCCCCTCACCGAAGATCGGAACACCCCGCCATGCGCATCCCCCTGATCGCCCGCGCCGCGGCCGCCGCCACCGCCGCCGTCCTGCTCGCCGCAGGGTGCGGCAGCAGCGGCGGCACGGGCACCGCGAACGGCTCGCACGGGCTGAACCCGCCCAAGCTGCCGATGCTCCAGTCCCTGGGCGCCGGGGAGGGCCAGGTGAACCTGGTCGCCTGGGCCGGCTACGCCGAGGACGGCTCGGACGACAAGAGCGTCGACTGGGTCCACCCCTTCGAGCAGCAGACCGGCTGCAAGGTCAACACGAAGATCGCCGGGACCTCCGACGAGATGGTCTCGCTGATGAAGACCGGCCAGTACGACGCCGTCTCGGCCTCCGGCGACGCGACCCTGCGGCTGATCGCGGCCGGCGACGTCGCCCCCGTCAACACCGCCCTGGTGCAGAACTACGCGGACGTCTTCGACGGCCTCAAGAACCAGCCCTGGAACTCGGTCAACGGCCAGATGTACGGCATCCCGCACGGCCGCGGCGCCAACCTGCTGATGTACCGCACCGACAAGGTCACCCCGGCCCCCGACTCCTGGAGCGTGGTCTTCGACGGCGCCGCGCCCTACGCCGGCCACGTCACCGCCTACGACTCCCCGATCTACATCGCCGACGCCGCGCTCTACCTGATGAAGACCAGGCCGGAGCTCGGCATCACCAACCCGTACGCCCTGGACGCGGCCCAGCTCAAGGCGGCCGCCGACCTGTTGAAGACCCAGCACAAGGCGATCGGCGAGTACTGGTCCGACTTCCAGAAGTCGGAGAACTCCTTCAAGACCGGGGACACCGTGGTCGGCACCAGCTGGCAGGTGATCGCCAACCTGGCCCAGGCCGACAAGGCGCCGGTCAAGGCCGTGCTGCCGAAGGAGGGCGCCACCGGCTGGTCCGACACCTGGATGGTGTCCGCCAAGGCCGCCCACCCCAACTGCGCCTACCAGTGGATGAACTGGATCGTCTCGCCGACCGCCAACGCCCAGGTCGCCCAGTGGTTCGGCGAGGCGCCGGCCAACTCCAAGGCCTGTGACCTCACCACCGACAAGGGCTTCTGCGCCACCTTCCACGCCGCCGACGAGGCCTACTGGAAGGACGTGTACTACTGGACCACCCCGGTCAGGAGCTGCCTGGACGGCCGCACGGTGGCCTGCACCGACTACGCCGCCTGGACGTCCGCCTGGACCGAGATCAAGGGCTGATGACCGCGACCGGCACGACCGACACGACCGAAGCGGCCGCCGCGACCGCCCCGGTACGGCAGCCGCGGCGGGGCGCCGTGCGGCGGGCCGCCGCCGTGGTGCACCGGCACGCCGGGCTGCGGCTGGCACTGCTGCTGTCCGCCCCGATGGCCTGGCTGCTGCTCGCCTACCTGGGCTCGCTGGCCGTCCTGCTGCTGTCGGCCTTCTGGGCGGTCGACGACTTCACCTACGACCTCGTCCGAGTCTGGAACACCGCCAACTTCCACACCGTCCTCACCGAACCGGTCTACCGGACGGTCGCCCTGCGCACGCTCGGCATCGCCGCCGCCGTCACCGTGATCGACGCCGTGGTGGCCTTCCCGATGGCCTTCTACATGGCCCGGATCGCCCGGCCACGCACCCGCAAGCTGCTGGTGGTGGCCGTCCTGACGCCGCTGTGGGCCAGCTACCTGGTGAAGGCCTACGCCTGGCGGGTCATCCTCAGCCAGGGCGGCGTGCTGGACCGGCTCGGCGCCCCGTTCGGGCTGTCCAGCCCGGGGTACGGCACCACGGCGGTGATCCTGGTCCTCGCCTACCTGTGGCTGCCGTACATGATCCTGCCGGTCTTCGCCGGGCTGGAGAACCTGCCCGGCAACCTGCTCGACGCCTCCGCCGACCTGGGCGCCTCCGCCTGGCGGACCTTCCGCTCGGTCGTCCTCCCGCTGGTCCTGCCCTCGGTGTTCGCCGGGTCGGTGTTCACCTTCTCGCTCAGCCTGGGCGACTACATCACCGTACGGATCGTCGGCGGCAAGACCCAGGTGCTGGGCACCGCGATCGCCGACAACGTGACGCTCAACCTGCCGCTGGCCGCCGCGCTGTCCTGCGTCCCGGTGGTGCTGATCGTCGGCTACCTGCTCGCCGTGCGCCGCACCGGCGCCCTGGACTCGCTGTAGGACACCCCCCTCGGAGGCGTACCCCCGTGATCCTCTCCCGCCGCACCCGGATCGCGCTGCGCGCGGCCACCTTCCTCGGCCTCGCCGTCGTCTACCTGCCGCTGCTGCTGGTGCTGGTCAACTCGCTGAACCGGGACCGCTCCTTCGCCTGGCCGCCGACCGGGCTCACCACCGAGTGGTGGGTCCGGGCCTGGCAGTCCGAGGGCGCCCGCAGCGCCCTGGTCTCCTCGCTCCAGGCCGGGGCGGGGGCCACCCTGGTGGCGCTGGTGCTGGGCACCATGACGGCCTTCGCCGTCCAGCGGTACCGGTTCTTCGGCCGCCAGGCGGTGTCCTTCCTGGTGATCCTGCCGATCGCGTTGCCCGGCATCGTCACCGGCATCGCGCTCAACGCCGCCTTCCGCACCGTGCTGGGCCCGGCCGGCATCGGCTTCGGCCTGCTCACCGTGGTGATCGGCCACGCCACCTTCTGCGTGGTGGTGGTGTTCAACAACGTCCTCGCCCGGCTGCGCCGGCTGGCCCCCTCCGCCGAGGAGGCCTCGGCGGACCTCGGCGCCCACACCTTCCAGACCTTCCGGTACGTCACCTTCCCGGCCGTGCGGTCGGCCCTGCTCGCGGGCGGCCTGCTGGCCTTCGCGCTGTCCTTCGACGAGATCGTGGTGACCACCTTCACGGCCGGCCCGGCCGTCCAGACCCTGCCGGTCTGGATCTACGCCAACCTGGCGCGCCCCAACCAGGCCCCGGTGGTGAACGTGGTGGCGGCGGTGCTGGTGCTGCTCTCGGTCATCCCGGTGTACCTGGCCCAGCGGTTGTCCGCGGACAGCGCCGGCGGACGGTTGTGACAGGGGGCATGAGGGGCGGTCCTGAGGGGTGGTCGAGACGGTGGTCGTGACGATGGTCGTGACTGCTGGTTCCGGAAAAGCTGCAATGTTGAAACGGCGACGTTTCACCGAATGTCGAAACAGTCTTCCGAGCGATATTCAGTGAATGCCGTAGGCCTCGAATTGACGTCCCGACAGGCCCTTCACCTGCCCGAACACCGTTCTTAATGTTTCCTTACCCGCAGCCGTTGACCACCGTTCATCAACTCTGCTTTCCTTCATGCCCAAGCAGCTGGCCCCACCGAGAGACCGTCAATTCCGGCTGTCCGGAAGATAGAACCGGATTCGGCGCCCGGTGGATTCCGCCTGTTGCTCCTTCCCCACAAAGGGATCGTTCGCGGCCCCCAGCCGCAATGGGCGATCGGCAAGCAGAGAGGCACCCTCACCCCATGGGTCACTCCCCCAGAATGCGGCGCGCGAAGAACGCGGCGCTCACCGGCCTGGCGTCCATAGCGCTCGCCGCCGCCGGTCTCGCCGGCGCGGCCGGACCGGCCGCCGCCCAGGACATCTCCAGCTCCTCGGGCAGCGTCAACAACGAGTTCAACCCCTGGAGCCCCCAGAACGGCCACCCGTACCGCCACGGCGCGGTGATGGGCAAGCAGCAGCAGAAGAAGTACAAGGAGTGGATGGCCGCCCACGCCCAGGCCGCGGCCACCGGCCAGCAGACGCTCTCCTACGGCGGCGGCGTCGACGGCATCGGCGTGCAGAGCGGTCACTCCAAGGTCTACCTGGTCTTCTACGGCAGCCAGTGGGGCACCCAGACCACCGACGCCAACGGCAACGCCAAGTTCTCCGGCGACTCGGCCGGCGCGGCAGGTGCCACCCAGCAGATGTTCAAGGGCATCGGCACCAACGGCGAGACCTGGTCGGCCGACCTGACCCAGTGGTGCGACGGCCCCAACGTCGCCACCGGTGCGGTCAGCTGCCCGTCGAACGCCAACTTCATCCCGTACCAGAGCGGCGGCGTGCTCTCCGGTGTCTGGTACGACAACGCGGCCCCCTCGCCCGCCTCGGCCACCGGCAACCAGCTGGCGCAGGAGTCCGTCAAGGCCGCCGGCCACTTCGGCAACACCACGGCCGCCTCCAACCGTGACGCGTACTACATCATCCTGTCGCCGCACGGCACCAACCCGGACGACTACCAGAACCCCACCACCGGGTACTGCGCCTGGCACGACTGGAACGGTGACACCACCCTCACCGGCGGTGCGGCCAGCTCGCCCTACGGCGACATCGCCTTCTCCAACCAGCCGTACAACATCGACCAGGGCGCCAGCTGCGGCGTCGGCTTCGTCAACTCGCCCGGCACGCTGGACGGCTTCACGATGACCCTCGGCCACGAGTGGCACGAGATGATGTCCGACCAGAACCCGGCCGGCGGCTGGACCAACCACGTCTCCGGCAGCTCGTACAACGGCCAGGAGAACTCGGACGAGTGCGCCTGGATCCAGCCCGGCTCCACCGGCGGCGCCGCCAACGTCTCCTTCGGCTCCTACGGCACCTTCGCCGAGCAGGCCAGCTGGTCGAACGACACCAACTCCTGCGCCATCACGCACGCCATCCTGAACCACGGCAACACCAACACGGTCACCGTCACCAACCCGGGCAACCAGTCCGGCACCGTCGGCACCGCGGCCAGCCTGCAGATCAGCGCGAGCGACTCCGCCTCCGGTCAGACCCTGACCTACTCGGCCACCGGCCTGCCCGCCGGCCTGTCGATCAACTCCTCGACCGGCCTGATCTCCGGCACCCCGACCACCGCCGGCACCTCCAGCGTGACGGTCACCGCGACCGACACCACCGGCGCCGCGGGCAGCACCACGTTCAGCTGGACCGAGTCCGGCGGCTCCGGCGGCGGCAACGCCATCACCAACGGCGGCTTCGAGACCGGCAGCCTGAGCGGCTGGACCGCCGCCGGCTCCACCTCCGCCACCACGGGCGCGGCGCACAGCGGCAGCTACGGCGCGATGGTCGGCTCCACCAACCCGACCGGGGACTCCTCCGTCACCCAGACCTTCACCGCGCCGACCGGCTCCAGCAAGCTGTCCTTCTGGTACAGCAACACCTGCGACGACACGGTGACCTACGACTGGGCCACCGCCACGTTGAAGGACAACACCACCGGCACGACCACCACGGTCCTCGCCAAGACCTGCACCACCACCGGCAGCTGGACCAACAAGACGGCCACCGTCACCCCGGGCCACTCGTACACGCTCACCCTGAGCAACCACGACGACAACTACCCGGGTGACCCGACCTACACCTACTACGACGACGTGACCGTCTCCTGACGATCGCCTCGGCTCGACGCACCGGGGTGGGCCTCGCGCCCGCCCCGGTGCGGTATTTCCGTATTCGGGGGGGGATCCGATCCGGCGTCCCGTGCGTCCAACCGGTACCGCTGCCAACCCCGTCCCGAAGGAACCCCCGTGAAGCTCAACAGATCCGCCGTCCTCGTCCTCGGCTGCGCCGCCGCCCTGCTGGCCCTGACGGGCTGCGGCTCCACCGGCCCCTCCACGGCGGCCTCCGCCCCGGCACCGACGGTCACGGCCGTGACCACACCGGCCGCCGTGACCGTGACCGCCGACGAGAAGGCCAACCACACCACGGTGAAGGTGTCCGTCGGGGCCACCGTCTCGGTCGAGCTCCAGGGGACGTACTGGTCCGGCGCCACCAGCTCCGCCCCCGCGGTGCTCGCCCCGACCGGTTCCCCGACCACCGCGCCGTCCCCCTCCTGCCGCCCCGGCGGCGGCTGCGGCACCGTCACCACCTCCTTCACCGCCCGCACGGCGGGGACGGCCCACCTGACCGCCTTCCGCACCGTCTGTGGTGAGGCCCTCAACTGCACACCGAACCAGCGCAGTTACGACGTGACGGTGGAGGTCGCCGGCTGAGTCGCCGGCTGAGTCGCCGGCTGAGTCGGCGGCGCGGCGCGCAGCACCGCTGTGAGCCGGATCACGCTTGAGGCCGCCCCTGGGGCAGGGTGGAGATTCGTCGCAGCAGCCGGACAACGGTCCGGGCACGACGAACACCGGGGAGCACCCATGACCACCGTCCAGTCCCACCACGCCGACCGATCCGCCGACTCCGGCCAGGGCCAGGACCGACCGGAGCTGCGGCGGGCGATCGAGGAGCTGGCCGGCTCCGGCTTCCTCGGCGTCCAGCTGCGGGTGAGCGACGAACGGGGCAGCTGGGCCGGCAGCGCCGGAGCCCGCGAACTGGGCAGCGCCGCCGCGCCGCTGACCGACGGGCACTTCCGGATCGGCAGCAGCACCAAGAGCTTCGTCGCCACCACGGTGCTGCTGCTGGTCGCCGAGGGCCGGATCGGCCTGGACACCCCCGCCGACCACTACCTGCCCGAGTTCGGGCTGGACCACCGGATCACCGTACGGATGCTGCTCCAGCACACCAGCGGCGTGTTCAGCCACACCGGCGAGCTGCTGGCGGACGGCACGGTCGAGCCCGGCGTCCCCTGGCGGGGCAAGGAGTGGGTGGACCTGCGCTTCCACAGCTACCGCCCCGAGGAGCTGGTCCGGCTGGCGCTGTCCCGGGCGCCGCGGTTCGCGCCGGGGGAGAGCTGGAGCTACTCCAACACCAACTACGTGCTGGCCCGACTGGTGATCGAGCGGGCCACCGGCCGGACGTTCGCCGAGGAGCTGCGGCGGCTGGTCCTGGCCCCGCTGGGGCTGACCGGCACCGTGGCGCCGGGCAGCTCGCCCGAGCTCCCCGAGCCGCACCACCACGGCTACTACCGCTACCGGGACGGCGGACAGGAGCGGACGCTCGACGTCACCCGGCACGACCCCAGCTGGGTCGCGGCGGGCGGCGACATGATCTCGACCACCCAGGACCTCCACACCTACTTCGCCGCCCTGATGAGCGGGCGACTGCTGCCCGCCGGGCTGCTGGCCGAGATGCGCACCCCGGAGGAGCGGGTCGGCTACGGCCTCGGGCTGTTCGCCCAGGACCTCGGCCCGGCCGGCGGCACGATCTACCACCACAACGGCGCCACCATCGGCTCGGCGGCGCTGATGTACGGCTCCGCCGACGGCCGCCGGATCCTGACCGCCGGTCTGAACTACGTGGACGACCCGGAGATGTCCGTCGCGGCGGCCTTCCAACAGGCCCAGCAGCGGCTGGTCGCCGCGGTGTTCTCGGGCTGACCCTGATCCCTGAGCGGGGCACCGGCCGGGGGCGCCCGGCCGGGGGGGCGCCTCGCCGACGGAGCCGACCACAGGAGAAGCTTGGCGGATGATGAGCGGAGTCACGATCGGTCAGGCGGCGGCCTTCCTGGGCGTCTCGGTGAAGACGGTGCGGCACTACCACGAGCACGGGCTGGTGGCGGAGCCGCCGCGGGACGGCTCCGGCTACCGGCGGTACGGCTCGGACCAGCTGCTGCGCCTGGTGCAGGTCCGCACGCTGGCCACCGCCGGGGTCCCGCTGGCCGAGATCGGGCCGCTGCTCGACGCCGGGGCGGAGGAGTTCGCCGCCGCGCTGGCCGACGTCGAACGACGCCTGGCCGAGCGGATCGCCGAACTGGAGCAGCGCCGCGCCACGCTGCACCGACTGGCCGAGGGCGACCGGGCCCTGCTGCCCGACCGCGCCTGCGCCGTCCTGGACCGGATGGCCGGACTCGGCTTCGGCCCGGACTACGTGGCCGGGCAGCGCGAGGCGCTGGTGCTCGCCCGGGTGCTGGTGCCCGGCGGCTTCGACGCCTTCCTCGCCCAGCTCGAACGGCAGCTGGACGACCCCGGGTTCGTCGACCTGGCCCGGCAGGCCTGGGAGGCCGAGGGCTGGGAACCGGACGATCCTCGGCTGGAGGAACTCGCCGACGCCATGGCCGAGCGCTACCTCGCCAATCCCGCGCTGCTGGCGGACCGGGCCGGTCTGGAGGCCTGGAGCAGGGCCGCCACCCAGTACCGGCTGATCGACCGGCACCGCGAGGGCGAGCTGCGGAACTCGGCCCGGCTGACGGCGCTGACCGAGGCCAGACTGCGCGCCGCCGGGGCGCCGGTGCCCCGCCTGCCCCGGCGGTGAGGCCCCGGCTGCTCCAGCGGTGAGACCTCGGCGGTGAGGCCCCGGCGCGACGCGATGCTCGCCAGGGCGAGGGCCGACGACCCCGCCACGGAGCCGACCCGCTGTTCCCCCGGAGTTCAACCGCGTGCTCCTGACGCCGCCCCGCCAACCCCCTACCTTCCCTGGGGGACTGCGAGAAGGAGCCATGGAAGACACGCAACCTGCCGTACGGGCCAGGGGATTGACGAAGTGCTTCGGTGACGTCGTGGCGCTCGACGGAGTCGGTCTTGAGCTGCTCCCCGGGCGGATCCACGGGCTCGCCGGGCCGAACGGAGCGGGGAAGACCACCCTGCTCGGGCTGCTGCTCGGGCTGGCCGTCGCCGACGGCGGCGAGCTGGAGGTGCTGGGCAGACCGGTCGGCCGGGCGCTCGCGGCACCCGACGGCGTGGCCGGGTTCGTCGACGGCCCCGGCCTCTACCCCTCGCTGACCGCGCGGCGCAACCTCGCCGCGCTGGCGGCCCTGCGCGGGGAGACCACCGGCGCCGGGCGGATCGACGAGGTGCTGTTCGAGGTCGGACTGCGGGACGTGGCCGACGACCGGGTGCGCGGCTTCTCCCTGGGCATGCGCCAACGGCTCGGCCTGGCGGCCGCGCTGCTCACCCGGCCGCGGCTGCTGGTGCTCGACGAGCCCTCCAACGGCCTGGACCCGGCGGGCAAGCAGCACGTCCACGCGGCGCTGCGCCGGCTCGCCGAGGACGGCGTCACCGTCGTGCTGTCCAGCCACCGGATGGACGACCTGGAGTCGCTCTGCTCCGAGGTGACGATCCTCGCCACCGGGCGGGTCCGGTTCTCCGGCCCGCTGGGCGAGTTGGCCGCCGAGACCCGCGCGCTGGAGCACCGGCTGCTCACCTCCGACCTGCGCGCCGCCCGGAGGGTGGCCGTCGGGACGGCCGGGGTGGTGGTCCTGGACGGGGCCGGGGCCTGGCGCGGTACGGAGGCGCTGGTGGTGCGCGCCACCGGGCCGGCCGTCGAGCGGCTGGTGGACGGGCTGGTGCAGGAGGGCGTACGGGTGCGCGAGGTCGCGCCCGTGGTGTCGCCGCTGGAGGCCGCGTACCTCGCCCTGACCGAGGAGCAGCAGGAGGACGGGCGATGAGCACGGTCACGGCGGGGAGGGCGGCGGCCGGTGCGGCCGCAGGGTCCGGGGCGCGCCGGGTGCCGGTGGGCCGGGTGTACCGCTTCGAGCTGGTGAAGCTGGTCTCGCAGTGGCGGATCCGCCTGCTGGTGCTGGCCTGTTGGGCGCTGCCGGGGCTGTTCGTGGCCGCCGTCGCCCAGCAGGGCACGCTGCCCTCCGACACCCTGTTCGGCCGCTGGATGCACGCCACGGGCTGGGCCGGCCCGCTGGTGCTGCTGGGCTTCGCGGGCTCCTGGGCGCTGCCGCTGCTGACCTCGGTGGTCGCGGGCGACGTGTTCGCCGCCGAGGACCGGCTCGGCACCTGGCGGCACCTGCTGGTGGCGGTCCGTTCGCCGCAGCGGATCTTCCTCGCCAAGACCCTGGCGAGCGCCACCGTGATCGTCCTGCTGGTGGCCGGACTGGTGGCCTCCAGCACGGTGGGCGGGCTCGCGGCGGTCGGCGACCGGCCGCTGGTCGGCGTCGACGGGCACCTGCTGGCACCGTCCGACGCGGCCGTGGGCGTCCTGCTGGCCTGGACCGCCGCGCTGGCGCCGACGATGGCGCTGGCCTCGCTCGGCCTGCTCGGCTCGGTCGTGCTGGGCCGCTCCCCGATGGGCCTGCTCGTCCCCGCCCTGTCCGCGGTCGCGATGCAGCTCGCCCAGACGCTGCCGCTGCCGGTGCCGCTGCGACTGGCCCTGCCCGGCTACGCCTTCGGCTCCTGGAACGGGCTGTTCGCCGACCCGAACCGGCTGCCGGAGCTGCTGATCGCGGTCGCGGTCAGCCTGGTCTGGGCCGTGGTGGCGACGGCCGCGGCCCACCGGCTGTTCGTCCGGCGGGACTTCACCAACGGCAGCGAGGACGGCGAGAAGCGCCGCGCGCTCACCCACGGGGTGCTGCCGCTGGCCGCGCTGCTAGCGCTGACCACCGGGGCGGTCGCGGTGGCCGCGCCCTCGACCGGCTCGGGGATCAGCCGGGCGAAGGTGCAGCGGACGGTCTCCACCGTGTTCGCCCACCTGTACCGGCTGCAGACCGAGCAGCTGCACCGCCCCGCCGTCACCGAGGCCGACCTGCGGGTGGCCGCGGACTGCAACCGGGGCGACGGCCAGGTCGAGCCGGAGGGCCCGGGCAACGACTGGCGCTGCGTGGTCACCTGGCACCTGCCCGGCACCGCGGCCCCCGGCACCGCGATCTACCAGCTGGACGTCGCCTCGGACGGCCGGGTGATGGCCGACGGTGACGGGCCGAAGGAGGTCAACGGCTACTTCCTGGTCCACACCGGCACCGGGGACGCGCCGAACCCGCTGTGGCAGTTCGACGGCCAGATCGACCTGCTCGACTCCTCGACGGACTGAGCGCCCCGCCCGTACCGCCCCGCCCCGCCCGTACCGCCCCGCAGCACCCGCAGCACCCCGCAGCGAAGACACCGGAATCAACGCAGCGCACTCACACGAAGGGCTGACGCCATGCAGGTAACGCGTCGTCGACGAGTCCAGCGGGAGCACCCCGTGCTCCTCGGCCGCCGGGTAGCACGCCGGACAGGCCGCCGGGCCACCCTGGCCACGGCGTGCATCACGGCGGTGGCCGTGGCCACGGGCACCGCTTTCGCGACCACCCACCAGTTCGGCACCGACCAGGTCGGCCAGGTCACCGCCGACGGCCAGGTGATATCCAGCGACCAGTACATCGCCCCGTACGGCGACCGCCTGGTCATCAACAACGGCAAGCTGATGGGCTCCCGGGTCAGCCCGGACGGCACCCACCTGGCCGCCTCGCTGGCCGACGGCGACGCCTCGCTGGTCGTGGTCGACCTCAGGACCGGCAAGGTGCAGCAGCGCGCCGGCAAGGCCAAGACCGCCGACCTGCACCTGACCGACGGCTCGGTCGGCCAGGAGGCACCGGTCTACTCGCCGGACGGCAAGCAGCTGTGGCTCGGCCAGCTGGACGGCTACACCAGGTTCACCGTGCAGGCCGACGGCTCGCTGGCCGACCCGGTGCGGATCGCCATCCCGGCCGACGGCAGCAGGCACGCGCTGGCCTCCGGCGCGGTGTTCTCGGCCGACGGCTCGACGGTCTACGCGGCCGTCAACGGCCAGAACCGGGTGGTCGAGATCAACGCGGCCACCGGCGCGCTCGGGCAGAGCTGGACGACCGGCAACGCACCGCGCGGCATCGTGCAGGTCGGGCGGAAGCTGTACGTCAGCAACGAGGGCGGCCGGGCCGCCACCGCCGACGACGACACGCTGAACTCCTACGGCACCCAGGTGCCGGCCGACCCGGACACCGGGGCCACCACCACGGGCACCGTCAGTGTGATCGACCTGGCGAACCGCTCCGCCGCCGTCGGGTCCATCGAGGTCGGCCTGCACCCGACGGCCGTGTACGCCAAGGGCGGGACGGTCTTCGTCGCGGACACCTCCTCCGACCAGGTGTCCGTGATCGACACGGCGCGGGGCAAGGTGGTGCAGCGCATCTCCACCAAACCCTGGCCGGAGGCCTCGGTGGGCTACGAGCCCACCGCGATCACGCTCACCGACGACGGGCGCCTGCTGGTCACCCTCGGCCGGGCCAACGCGGTGGCCGTCTACCGCTTCACCAGCGCCCAGGAGCCGGTGAGCTACGTCGGCCTGCTGCCCACCGACTACTTCCCGGCGGAGATCACCACCGTCGGCGCCAAGGTGGTCGTCTCCAACACCCGCGGCATCGACGCGCGCCGCCCCAACTCCACCGGCGCCCACAACACCCACGACACCACCTCCAGCCTGACGCAGTTCACCCTGCCATCCGACCAGGAGATCCGCTCCCGGACGGACCAGGTCTTCCGGCAGAACGGCTGGACCAAGGGCGCCGTGCGGACGGCGGACGGGCACAAGGCGAAGCCCGTCGCCGTGCCGGCCCGGATCGGCGACCCGTCGACGATCAAGCACGTCTTCCTGATCGTCAAGGAGAACCGGACCTACGACCAGGTCTTCGGCGACATCGGCAAGGGCAACGGCGACCCGAAGCTGGCCCAGTTCGGGGCCAACGTCACGCCCAACCAGCAGGCGCTGGCCAAGCAGTTCGGGCTCTACGACAACACCTACGATATCGGCACCAACTCCGCCGAGGGCCACAACTGGCTGATGCAGGCGGACAATCCGGAGTACACCGAGTCCTCGGCCGGGGAGTACGAGCGCAGTTACGACACCGAGGACGACGCCCTCGGCCACCAGCGCACGGGCTTCCTGTGGACCGGCGCCCAGGCGGCCGGCCAGGACGTGCGCGACTTCGGCGAGTTCCACCAGTTCCTCACCAAGCCCGACGGCGCGACCTGGCAGAACCTGTACTGCGACGCGAAGAACATGGACGCGACGGGTGACGACACCGCCTACCCGCTCAACTCCTCCTCGCCGATCCCCTCGCTCAACGACGTGTCGGTGCCCGGCTTCCCGAAGTTCGACACCGACGTCCCGGACGTCTACCGCTACCAGATCTGGAAGCAGGACTTCGAGCAGAACGGCCCGGCGGCCCTCAACATGCTGTGGCTGTCCAGCGACCACACCGGCGGTCCGGCCGCACCGGCCGCCCAGGTCGCCGACAACGACCTCGCGGTCGGGAAGATCGTCCAGGAGATCTCGCACAGCGAGTACTGGAAGGACACCGCGATCTTCGTGGTCGAGGACGACTCCCAGGCCGGCCTCGACCACGTCGACGGCCACCGCGCCCCGATCCAGATCATCAGCCCCTGGGCGCAGCACGGCGCCGTCGACAGCCGCTACTACTCGCAGATCACCATGGTCCGCACCATCGAGCAGATCCTCGGGATCCACCCGATGAACCAGAAGGACAGTGCGGCCAGCCCGATGACCACCGCGTTCACCGACAAGCCGGACCTCACCCCGTTCGACGCGGTGCCCAACCGCACCTCGCTGACCGACGGCCTCAAGACCCCGCCGTCCTGCGGCCTCGACGTGCCCGGTGCCCCGGACGCGAACGCGGCGGCGGCGCCGGTGACCACCGCCCCGCCGGCGGCCGAGCGGCAGGTCGCGGCCCAGTGGGAGGACTGGAAGTCCAAGCAGCAGCTGACCGGCCCGAACGCGGCGCCGGACCGGGCCAACCCGGCCCAGATGAACCACCTGACCTGGTACCAGACGCACAACTGGCGGACCCCGTACCCGGGCGAGGACACGATCCACGCCCCGAACGACGTCCCCGGCGCCTACCTCCCCTCCGCGGAGAACGACGGCTGACACCCCCGGCCGACGCCCCCGGCCACACCCCTGAGCGGCCCCCGGCCCGGCCTCCCCGCCGGCCCGGGGCCCGCCCCGGTGGCCCCGGCGTCGAGGACCGCCGCGAGGGAGAACCTGACCTTGGGGCGGCCCACGGCGCCTGCCCGGTGGTAGAAGCGGATGGCGTCGGTGTTCCAGTCGGGCGTCTGCCACTGCAGCTGCGCTGCGCCCAGTTCTGCCGCCGCCTTCCGGACGGCGTCGAGCAGGGCGCGGCCACACCCTCCGCCCCGGTGTGCCTCGGCGACGAACAGGCAGTCCAGGTGGACGTACTCGGCGGCCTGCCAGGTGGAGAACTCCCTGGAGTAGCTCGCGTAGCCGGTCAACTCGCCGCCGTGGTCGACCACCAGGCACCACGCCCGCGGCCGTGCGGCGAACAGTGCGGGCTCCAGCCGGGCGGCGAGGTCCGCGGGCACCGGCTCGGCGCGCTCGTAGGCGGCGTGCTCGGCGCAGAGCCGGGCGAGCGCGGGCAGGTCGGCCGGGGTGGCCGGGCGGATGGTGCCGCCCGGCCGTGCGGTGGCGCTCAGCATGCGCAGGAGATGCCCGAGCGCGGGGCGGTCAGGTCGTCGACGGGGCGGCTCTCGGGGCCGGTGGCGGTGTCGTATGCGAAGCCCTCGCGGACCCAGTACTCGAAGCCGCCGAGCATCTCCTTGACGGGGTAGCCGAGCCGGGCGAAGGCCAGGGCTGCCCGGGTGGCGCCGTTGCAGCCGGGGCCCCAGCAGTAGGTGACCACGGTCTGGGTGGCCGGGTCGATCAACTGCGGGGCGAGCTCGGCGATCCGCGCGGTGGGGATGTGCACGGCGCCGGGGATGTGGCCCTGGTTCCAGGCGACCTCGCTGCGGGTGTCGACCACCACCACGCCGGACACTCCGGAGGCCAGGTCGGCGTGGACGTCGGAGACGTCCGCCTCGAAGGCGAGCCGGGCGGCGTAGTGGGCGGCGGCCTCGGCCGGGGTGGCGGCGGGGACGTTCAGGACGGCGCTGGCGGACATGGGAGGACCTCGGTCTCTGCTGGTCGGGTGGGGTTTCGGTGGGCCGTTCCGGGCTTCCCCGGTCGGCGTTGGCTCCATCCTCCGGCCCCGGGGCCCATCCCCACGAGTGGCGTGAACGCCGTAGGTCGTCAAGATCCCGCCAGCGGCCGTGGGCCCGCCGCGAGAGGATGGCGGTGTGACGATCACACCCGAGCTGGTGGCCAGCTACCCGATCCCGGACCCGGCCGGTACCCGGACCCTCCTCGACCCCAGCGGCCCCGTTCCCCGGCTGCACGTCCGCAGCGCCGAAGCGCTGCGCCTCTACGAACTCGGCGAACAGGCCGAACTCGCGGCCGAGTTCCCGGCCCCGTCCCCCGAGCTGTGGTCGCGGACCTGGCCGGCCCCCGACCTCTCCTTCGCCGTCTTCGGCACCCCGAGCGGGTACGTCGCGGTCGCCCGGGACGGCCGAACGCTCTGGCGGCAGCCGTACGGCACCTGGGAGGTGGACCGCTGGGGGTACGTCGCGTTCACGCCGGCCGGGCCCGGCCGGGAACCCCGCACCTGGCTGCGGCTGCCCTCCGGTCTGCCCGACAGCACCCTGCTGCTCACCCTGGACACCGACGGGGCGGTGCTGGCCCGGAGCGTGCTCCGGTGCGGCGGCTACGAGCGGTTCGTCAGCCTGCTGCTGGACGAGTGCGGCGAGGTCACCGGGGTGAAGGTGTCCGGCGGAGGCGAGGCTGACACCCGCTACCGGGCGGGCTGGGAGTCCGGCGCCGTCGTCCTGGGCGGGCGGATGCCGCAGGACGCGGAGGCCGGCCACCTCCCGGCCGAGCGCGAGTACCTGGGCGCGTCCCCGCGGCAGACCCGCTGCATGAGCGTCGACCGGAGGGGACGGGACGTCAGCTGGCACGAGCTGCCCTCCTACCGGGTCATCGCCTCGCTGCGGCTGAGCGACTTCCCGGCCCCCGGCACCGGCGACTGCTCGGTGCACAACGACCCGTCCATCTCCTCCTGGAGCGGGTTCGTGGACGACGACACGGCGATGGTGACGCTCCACAACACCTACGACGAGGCTGCGGTGTACGTCTTCGGCGAGGAGCGCTGGCGCGAGCACAGCCACTGGCTCGCCGACCCCGCCACCGGCACCCTGCACGGCCGCGTCGAGTACCCGATGCCCGAGGTCGACGAGGTGATCCCGCTCGGTGACGGCACCTGGATCAGCAGGGACTGGAACACCTACCACCGCTGGCGCCGCTGAGCGCCCCTGCCACGGCCCGGGCTACAGGTCGGGCAGGACGGCCAGCAGCCGGTCGATCTCCTCGGGGGAGTTGTAGGCGTGCAGGCTGACCCGGACCGAGGTGTCGGTCTCGCCGGCGCGGCCCTGGCAGTGGCCGTCGGCGCGGACCATCAGGCCGTGGCTGGCGAGGACGAAGCCGAGGTCGTTGGAGGGGATCGCGCGGTGCCGGAAGGTGACGATGGCCTCGCGGCGCTGCACCGGGGAGTCGGCGGCCAGGCTCCGTTCGCAGCCGAGCACCCGGTAGGCGTCGGAGCCGCGCAGGCCGTCGGTGAGGCGGCCGGCCAGGGCGGTGGTCCAGCGCTGGATGCGGTCGGTGCCGGCGGCGTCGAGCCAGTCCAGGGCGGCCTCCAGGCCGGCGATCCCACAGGTGTTGGGGGTGCCGCTCCAGCCGCCGGGGCGGAACTCCGGACCGCGGGTGTTGCGGGCCCAGATCGCGCCGGTGCCGGGCAGGGCGAGCGCCTTGTGGCCGGAGAAGACCACGAAGTCGACGTCGAGCCGGCCGACGTCCACGGGCAGGTGGCCGACGCTCTGCGCCGCGTCCAGGCAGATCGGTACGTCGGGGCCGACGGCGGCCCGGATCCGGTGGACGTTCATGTCGGCGCCGTACACGTGGTGGACGTGGGTGGCGGCGACGAACGCCGTCCGCTCGGTGACGAGTCCGGGCAGCGCCCGGTGGTCGTAGTCGTGCGAGGCCGGGTCGTACGGGAGTTCGCGGACCCGGACGCGCACGCCGCGTTCGGCGAGCAGTTGCTGCGCCTCCAGCCAGGGCAGGGCGTTGGCCTGGTGGTCGGCGAACGGCACGATGATCTCGTCGCCGTCCCGCAGGTGCCGGGGGAGCCAGTCCCGGGCCACCGCGCGCAGGCCCTCGGTGGTGCCGCCGACGAAGTGCACGCCGGAGGGCTGCCCGGGCGCCGGGTCGCCGAGGAAGGCGGCGACCCGGGTGCGGGTGCGTTCGACCAGTGCGGTGGTGGCGTTGGCCCAGGTGTAGGTGCCGCGCCCGGCGTTGGCGTTGGCGGTGGTGAGGTAGCGGTGGACGGCGTCGAGCACCGCCCGCGGCTTCTGGGCGGTGGCCGCGCTGTCCAGGTAGGCCTGCTCGGGGGCGCCGGTGATGATCGGGAACTGCTCCCGCAACTCCCGGTGCCAGCCTTCCAGTTCGTCGAGAGTGCTCATTCGCGGCCTCCGCTCAGTCCCGGACCAGCGGCGCGCCCGCGTCGCGCCAGTCGATGATGCCGCCCGCCAGACTGCGGGCGTCCTGGTGCCCCATCCGGGTGAGCAGCGCGGCGTACCGGACCGACTTCTCGCCGACCGGACAGGCCAGCAGGACGGGCTGGCGGGTGCCGAACGGCAGGCCGCCGTGCAGGAGTTCGTCGAACAGCTCGTCGACGATGTTGACCGAGCCCTCGATGTGCAGCGCGGCGTAGGCGAAGGGGCCGCGCAGGTCGATCACCAACGGGTGCTCCTCGGCGATCCACTTGCGGGCGGCGTCCACGTCGACGGCCCGGGCGGCGGCCAGTTCGGCCTCGGTCAGGGTGCCCACCGAGTTCGGCCGGGCGGGCCGCTCGAACAGTTCGGGGCGGCGGTCGCGGACGTAGCCGAGGTAGCTCTCGACCCGGTCGCAGACGATGAACACGGCCGTCCGGCGCTCCTCGGTGTCCGCCAACTCGGCGTCCAGGGCGCGGAGGTGGCGCAGCGCGCCGTAGTAGGCGCCGCCGCCGGTCGGGCCGGCCAGCAGGCCGCAGCGGCGGACCAGGGTGAGCATCCCGTCGATGGCCTGCTCGGCGGTCACCGACGCGATGCTGTCGTAGGTGTCGGGGTCGAACAGGCCGACCTCGTGCACCTCGTCGATGGTGCGGATGCCGGGGATGAAGTCGGACTTGTGGGCGACCAGTCCGAGCACCTCGACCGCCGGGTTGTGGGCGCGCAGCACGGTCGCCACGCCGGTGGAGGAGCCGGCGGTGCCGACGCAGGCGATGAAGACGTCCGGGGCGCGGCCGTCGAGGTCGCGGACGATCTCCGGCCCAGTGCCGGTGAGGTGGGCGTCGAGGTTGAGCGGGTTGAAGTACTGGTCGGTGTGCAGGTAGCCGGATCCGGCCGTGGAGAGCATCCGGTGGATGCGGGTGAGCGGGTCGTCGGTGTCGGTGGGGTCGAGGCACTCGGCGCGGCCGGGCAGCTCCTCGATCTCGGCGCCGAGCAGCAGCAGGAGGTCCTTGATCTCGGGGACCTTCATCCGGTTGGTGACGCTCTTGAACGGCAGTCCGTGCATGCCGGCGATCAGCGCGAGCGCCTTGGCGGTGTTGCCGCTGGAGAGTTCCACGACGGTGTCGCCGCGGGCGACGGCGGCGGGGAGCGCCTCGCGGGTCATGTTCCAGGCGGCGCGGTCCTTGACCGAGCCGAAGGGGTTGAGCAGTTCGAGCTTGGCGTACAGGTCGATGTTCCGCAGACCGGTCACGGCCGGGTCGATCCGGACCAGCGGGGTGTCGCCGATCGCGTCGGTGATGCTGTCGTACCTCATGCCCGTCCGTCCCCCTGGGGTGTCGCGGCCCCCGTGGCGTCGAGGGGCCAGTACTGCTCGTCGAGGCGCCAGTGCCAGGCGCCGTCCTGCCGGTAGGCGGCGACCTTGCGGGCGACGGGCTGCCGGATGGGCCCGCCGGCGTTGAAGTCCATCAGGTAGCCCGCGGTGTTGGCGAAGGCGAGCAGGTCGCCGGGGGCGGGGAGGCGGGGGAGGTGGACCACCCGACGGGTGATCAGGTCCGCCTCCAGGCAGAGGTTGCCGAGCAGGTGGACGCCCACCGGGCTTCCCGAGCCGTCGGACGGAGCGGGCCCGCCGGAGCGGGGGATCAGCACCGGGTCCATCAGCACCCCGTGGTCCTCCAGCCCGGCGTCCCGGGCGTTCATCTCCAACCGCACCAGCCGGGGGCCGTCCGGGCCGTCCGGCCCCCGCCGCACCTCCAGGACGCGGGCGAGGGTGGCCCCGCACTGGTCGACCAGCGCCCGGCCGGGTTCGACGGCCAGGTCGTACATGTTCTCCAGCAGCAGGGTGGCCAGCGGCCGGCCGAGGGTGGGCGCCGGGTGGGAGAGCAGTTCGTCCAGGTAGGCCTCGGCGGCCACCGGGCGGTGCGCCGGGTACAGGCCCAGGGCGCCGCGCAGGGTGCCGGACTCGTTGCGCAGCCCGTAGCCGTGCCCCTGCCAGGTGAGCGGGGGCCGCCGGCCCAGGACGGCGTCGGTCAGTTCGGTGGTGTACCGCTCCCACTGGGCGGCGTCGGCCAGGTAGTTGACGCCGAAGCCGCCGCCGATGTCGATGGTGCGGGGGTGCAGGCCGCGGCGGTGGCAGTCGTCCATGATCCGGATGCAGGCTTCCAGGGCGACGGCCTTCTCGGTGATGCCGGTGGTGTCCAAATGGTAGGCGACACCGGTGAGTTCGACGGTGTCACGGTGGCGTTCGAGGGCGTCCAGCAGTTCGTCGAGTTCGTCGGCCGGGACGCCGAAGCGGCTCGGCCGGGTGAGGACGGTGACGCCGGGCGAGCGGAAGCCGGAGAGTCGGGGCATCACGGGCACCCGGGGGAGGGCGTGCTTGCGCACCAGGTCGGCCAGCTCGTCGAGTTCGGCCAGCGAGTCCAGGTGGACGGTGGCGCCGGTGCGGGCGGCCAGCCAGAGGAACTCGCGGTTCTTGGGGCCGGTGGCCATGATCCGCCCGGGGGCGCAGCCGGCGCCGAGGGCGTGCTGGAGCTCGCCGAGGGAGGCGGCGTCGATCCCGGCGTCGAGCCCGGTCTCCGATCTGGTGCCCGGTCCGGTGCCCGGCCCGGCGTCGGTGGCGGCGAGCCGACGGACCAGGGCGCTGGAGCGGTTGGCCTTGTGGGCGAAGTAGATCCGCCCGGTGAGGCGGTGCTTGCGGTAGACGGACCGGAAGCGGGCCAGGTTGTCGGCGAACTGTTCGGGCAGCAGCAGGTTGAGCGGTGACCCGAGCGCGTCGACCAGGGTGTGCAGGAGGTCGGTGGTGTCCAGCAGGGATCGGAGCCGTGGCTCCAGCCGTGGTTCCAGGTACAGCGGTGAGGGCCGCATGGCGTTCAGCTTCCCGTCGGTGGTCCGGGGTGAGGGGCACACGGCACGCCGACGGGCTGCCCCGGCCGGTCGACGACCGAGGGAAACGGTAACTGTTTTCAGTTTGAATCAACAGCGATTTCTGTCACGCCATAGCAAAGACTGTGCCAATACGAACGCACCCAATCCGTTTGTGACAACAGGAAGTTGGGTCCGCGGTCAACTCCCGTCAGCGCACCGCCACCAGGACGGAGCTGGCGCCGTACTGCCAGACCGATCCGGCCTGGCGGAAGCCCGCCAGCCGTAGCAGTCCGGCGTGCTGGGCGGCGGACAGGCCGTTGCCGTCGCCCTCGCTGGGCGGCAGCTGCCGCTCGCGGGCCGCCAGCAGTTCGGCGAACTCCGGGATCCGGCGGGCGGCGTCCCACCACTGCGACCAGTCCTCGGCGCCGCCGACGCCCCGGCGCTGGGAGCGGCGCCGGCCGATCGCCAGCGCGAGCTCGGCGAGGGAGGGCTCCTCGGGGATCAGGTGGTCGCCGTTGACCAGGACGGCGCCGGGCCGCAGCGCGCCCGCGAGGTCACGGTAGATCCCGAGCAGCGCCTCCGGCGGCGGGTAGTGCAGCGCGGTGGAGGAGAGCACGGCGTCCAGCGGACGGTCGAGCCCGAGGTCCTCGATCCAGCCGGGGCGCCCGATCAGGGTCTCCACCCAGCGGGTCACCCGGGGGTGTCCGGCCCGGCCGAGCGCGAGCAGCAGCGGGTCGATGTCGACGGCGACGACCTCGGCGTGCGGCAGCCGTTCGGCGACCCGCGCGGAGAGCGAGCCGGGACCGCTGCCGAGGTCCGCGATCAGCGGCCGGGCGCGGTGGCCGACGACCTGCTCCACCACGTCGACCATGACGGTGAACCGCTCCTCGCGCCCCACCGCGTACCGCTCCTGCTGGCGCTCCCAGCGTTCCAGCCAGGCCCCGGCCAGGCTCGCGTCCACCGGCATCCCGACTCCCGCTGTGTCCATGCGCATTCGCGTTCCCCGTTTCGATGCCAATGTGTGTCATGTCCATACGGATTGGCAATGGAATCGACCGGCACGATCCACTGCCCGCGCCATAATGATATCCGTTTTCATCTGGGGCTCGTGCGACCACGGGAATTCACGAAGCGCCCGCCCGAGCGGGGCGGGACCGAGCGGGGCGGGACCGAGCGGGGAGGGTCAGGGTCGGGGTGGGGCGGGCCGGGGCCGGCGTGGAGCGGGCCGGGGCCGGGGCGAAGCGCAGCAGCGCCCCGACCCGACCCCGGCCCGTCCGGCGGCGCCCCTACCGCCCGGCGGGCTGCTCCGCGGCGGCGCGTACGGCCGCGCCCGCCCAGGCGCGGTTGCCGAGCAGGGTCTTGACGTCCGAGGCGAGCCCGTTGTCGGGGTTCACCCGGAAGCCCAGCTCGTACAGGGTGTTCTTGTCCCAGTTGGTGGTGAGCAGCCGGATCGGGACGTCCCCGGGGTGGGCCTGGAGGGCGAGCTTGAGCTCGGCGACCACCTCGGGCGTGATCCGGGAGGCCGGGACGGTGATCTGGACCGGCGGCTTGGTGCCGAGCTCGGCGGAGGAGACGTCCAGGGTGGTGATCTCCTGGCCGAAGATGCTCAGCGAGCCGTCGCGCTCGTTGAGGCGGCCGCGGACCGAGATGACGTTGTCCTCGATCATCTGCTCGGCCATCAGGTTGTAGGTGGCCGGGAAGAACAGCACCTCGACCGAGCCGTCGCGGTCGGACAGGGTGATGATCGCCCAGGCGTTGCCCGCCTTGTTGATCCGCCGGTCCACGCCGGTGATCAGCCCGGAGAGCCGGACCTCGCCCTCGGAGCGGCCGGAGCCGAGGAGTTCGGCGATCGAGGTGTCGCGGTTCTGGGAGAGGATGTGCTCGGCGCCGTCCAGCGGGTGGCTGGAGACGTACAGGCCGAGCATCTCGCGCTCCAGGGCGAGGAGTTGGCGTCGGGGCCACTCGTTCTCGGTGAGCTGGAAGTCCAGCCCGATGGCGGGCGCGCCGTCGCCGCCGTCCAGGGCGCCGAACAGGTCGTCCTGCCCGATGGCCTGCTGCTTCTTGACCCCGGTGACGGCGTCGATGGCGCTCTCGTGGACGCTGCTGAGCGAGAGCCGGGTGTGCCCGAGCGAGTCGAAGGCGCCGGCCTTGATCAGCGAGTCGATGGTGCGCTTGTTGCAGACCACCAGCTCGACCTTGTCCAGGAAGTCGGCGAAGGAGGTGTACTTGCCCTTCTCGTCGCGGGTCCCGACCAGGGATTCGATCACCGGCACGCCGACGTTGCGCACGGCCTTGAGGCCGAAGCGGACGTCGCTGCCGACGGCGGTGAAGTCGACCACCGACTCGTTGACGTCGGGGGAGAGGATCTTGATGCCCATCTGCCGGCACTCGGCCAGGTAGACGGCCATCTTGTCCTTGTCGTCGGCGACCGAGGTGAGCAGCGCCGCCATGTACTCGGCCGGGTAGTTGGCCTTGAGGTAGGCGGTCTGGTACGAGACCAGGCCGTACGCGGCGGAGTGCGATTTGTTGAACGCGTAGCCGGCGAACGGGACCAGGACGTCCCACACCGCCTGGATCGCCTCGTCGGAGTAGCCGCGCTCCTTGCAGCCCGCGTGGAAGGGCACGAACTCCTTCTCCAGCACCTCCTTCTTCTTCTTGCCCATCGCGCGGCGCAGCAGGTCTGCCTGTCCGAGCGAGTAGCCGGCCAGCACCTGGGCGGCTCGCTGCACCTGCTCCTGGTAGACGATCAGGCCGTAGGTGGGGCCGAGGACGTCCTTGAGCGGCTCCTCCAGCTCGGGGTGGATCGGGATGATCTCCTGCTGGGCGTTCTTGCGCAGCGCGTAGTTGGTGTGCGAGTTCATGCCCATCGGGCCGGGCCGGTACAGCGCGGAGACGGCGGAGATGTCGGCGAACTCGGTGGGCTTCATCAGCTTGAGCAGGGCGCGCATGGGGCCGCCGTCGAGCTGGAACACGCCCAGGGTGTCGCCGCGGGCGAGCAGCTGGTACGTGGTGGGGTCGTCGATCGGGATCTTCTCGATGTCGACGTCGATGCCCCGGTTGGCCTTCACGATCTTGATGCAGTGGTCGATGATGCCCAGGTTCCGCAGACCCAGGAAGTCCATCTTGATCAGGCCCATGGCTTCGCACGACGGGTAGTCGAAGCCGGTGATGATCACGCCGTCCTTGTCCCGCATGTGCAGCGGGATCAGGTCGAGCAGCGGGGTCGAGGAGAGGATGACGGCCGCGGCGTGCACGCCGGTGCCGCGGATCAGGCCCTCGATGCCGCGCCCGGTGTCGATGATCTTCTTGACGTCGGGCTCGTTCTGGTACAGCGCCCGGATCTCGGTGCCCTCGTTGTACCGGGGGTGCTTCTCGTCGAACAGGTCGGCCAGCGGCACGCCCTTGCCCATGACGTCCGGCGGCATCGCCTTGGTGATCCGGTCGCCCATCGCGAACGGGTAGCCGAGGATGCGGTTGGCGTCCTTCACGGCCGCCTTGGCCTTGATGGTGCCGAAGGTGTTCACCTGGGCCGTGTACGCGGCGCCGTACTTCTCGGTCACGTAGCGGACCATCTGGTCGCGCTGGCGGTCGTCGAAGTCGATGTCGACGTCGGGGGGGTTGATGCGCTCGGGGTTGAGGAAGCGCTCGAACAGCAGGTCGTGCTCCAGCGGGTCCAGCTGGGTGATGCCGGTGAGGTAGGCGACCATCGAGCCCGCCGCCGAGCCACGGCCGGGGCCGACCGGGATGCCGTTGTCCCGCCCGTACTGGCAGATGTCGGCGACCACGAGGAAGTAGGCGTCGAACCCCATCGGGGTGATGACGCCCATCTCCAGCTCGATCCGGTCCAGCACCTCCTGGCTCGGGCTGTCGCCGTACCGGTGCTTGAGCCCGATCTCGATCTTCTTGCGCAGGTAGGAGGCCTGGGTCTCGCCCTCGGGCACGTCGAACTGGGGCATCCGGTCGACGTAGGTGAAGACCTCCTCGTACGACTCGATCCGCTCGGCGATCGCGAGGGTGTTGTCGCAGGCCTCCGGCAGCTCGCGGAAGAGCTCGCGCATCTCCTCGGCGGTCTTGACGTAGTAGCCGGTGCCCTGGAACTTGAACCGGTTCGGGTCGTCCTTGTTCTTGCCCACGCCGACGCAGAGCAGGCTGTCGTGGGCGTCCGCCTGGTCGGCCGTCACGTAGTGGGAGTCGTTGGTGGCCAGCAGCGGGATGTTCAGGTCCTTGGCCAGGCGCAGCAGGTCCTCGCGGACGTCCTTCTCGATGTCGAGGCCGTGGTCCATCAGCTCCAGGAAGTAGTTCTCCCTGCCGAAGATGTCCTGGTAGGCGCCGGCCGCCTTGACCGCCTCGTCGTACTGGCCGAGCCGCAGCCTGGTCTGCACCTCGCCGGAGGGGCAGCCGGTGGTGGCGATGATGCCGGTGGCGTTGGCGGCGATCAGCTCGCGGTCCATCCGGGGCTTCATGTAGTAGCCCTCCATCGACGCGAGCGAGGAGAGCTTGAAGAGGTTCCGCAGGCCGGTGGCGTTCTGCGCCCACATGGTCATGTGGGTGTAGCGGCCGCCGCCGGAGACGTCCTTGCCGCCCTCGCCGTCGGCGCCGGTGGGGCGCTGGCCGCCGGGCGACCAGAACACCTGCTTCTTGAGGAAGCGGGAGGCCGGGGCGACGTACGCCTCGATGCCGATGATCGGCTTCACCCCGGTCTTGGCGGCGGCGTGGAAGAACTCGTACGCGCCGAACATGTTGCCGTGGTCGCTCATCGCGATGGCGGGCATGCCCTGTCTCTCCGCCTCGGCGAACAGCTTTCCGTTCTTCGCCGCCCCGTCCAGCATCGAGTACTCGGTGTGGACGTGCAGGTGCGCGAAGCTGTCGGACACGGCGCTTTGCTCCTCGGTGGACCGCTGGTACGGAAGCCGCCCACGTTAGCGCCTCGGCGCTGGGGGTGCGGCATTCCGGGGGGCGGGGGCGGCGGACCCTGACGAGATCCTCTCGCCGTCTTGACACCTGCTCCCGCCGCCGGGGCGCGATCCGGTGGCGGGAGCAGCGGGAGCAGCGGGGCGAGCCGTGGGGTCAGGCCGTGGGGGAGGTCTCGGGCAGGGCGGGGATCTCGGTGACGCTCGCCAGCACGTGGGTGTGCGGGTGCCCGTCGAAGTCGGCCCGCGTGAGCTCCCCGGTCAGCACCCCGACGACCACGCCGGCCCCGGCGTTGCGGCCGGCCTCGACGTCGACCACGGTGTCCCCGGCGGTCAGCACCCGGCGGGTGTCGATCACCCCGGTCTTCTCCATCGCCCGGTGGATCATGTGCGGGGCCGGGCGGCCGCGCGGGACCTCGTCCGAGGTGACGACGGCGTCCAGGTTGCCGCCCTCGCCGGTGGACCAACCGAGCGACTCCAGCAGCGGGTGGGCGACGTCGTCGCTGAACCCGGTGGTGAGCGCGACCTTGATGCCGCGGCGGCGCAGCTCGGCCAGGGCCTCCTCGACGCCCTCGATGGCCTGCGGGGGGTTGGCGCGGTAGGCCTCGCGCAGGAACTCCGCGAAGGCCGCGTAGCTCTCCTCGACCAGCTCCGGGGTGGGGGTGCCGCCGCCGATGCGGACCAGGGCGGCGATGGCCTCGCGCTTGTCGGTGCCCATCCAGGTCTGGAGGTCGGCCTCGGCGACGGCCACCCCGTTGCGTTCGACGGCGGTGCGCAGCGCGCGGTACACGGCGCCGGACTCGTTGATGGTGGTACCGGCCATGTCCAGGGCGGCGAGCTCGATCACGGTGTTCAGTCCTCTTCGGTGCGGTAGCGGCCGATCACGGTCCGGCCTTCGACGGTGTTCTCGATGGTGAAGGTGGCCATCGCGGGCAGGTAGCGGTCGTCGGCGTACTCCAGCGGCACGCCCCGGCCGGAGGTGGTGAGCCGGCGTACCCGCAGCAGCGGGTCCCCGGTGGCGATCCGCAGGAGCTCGGCGTCGCGCGGCCCGGCGGCGACGGCGTCGATGGTGTGCCGGGCGTGGTGCAGGTCCACCTCGCGGCGCAGCAGCTCCTGGTAGACCGAGCCGGTGTCCGGGTCGAAGTCGAACAGGACCCGGCCGACCTCGTGGACGAAGGTGGAGCGTTCGAGCATGGCCGGGACGCCGTCCAGCAGCCGCAGGCGGACGAGTTCGACCACCGGCTCGCCCTCGGCGAGGCCGAGCCGGGCGGCCGCCTCCGGGGCGGCCCGGCGGCGGGCCACCTCCAGGGTGTGCTGCCCGGGCTCGCGGCCGATGCTGCGGGCCCACTGGGTGAAGGACAGGAAGGTGCCGAAGGGCTGGGAGGGCGTGGTGCGGTGGGCCACGGGCGGTTTGCCGCGTCCGCCGACCAGGCTGCCCGAACTCCGCAGCATCGCCAGGGCCTGGCGGACCGGGCCGCGGGAGGTGCCGAACTCGGCGCAGAGCTGCGACTCGCTGGGCACCGGCTCGCCCTCCGGCCACTCGCCGGACTCGATGCGGCGCAGGAACTCCGCGCCGAGCCGTTGGTGGAGAGGGAGCTCCTCACTTGTCTTCACAAGTTGACTATGACACCCCGGGCCGGAACTTCTCAAGGCCGGTCCACCTGCGGATTCCCCTGTTCGTCCAAGCTCCACCGAAGATCGTCCGGCGGGTGAACAGGGGGTGACTTGTACATACATCTCTTGACTCCGGCGCTCGCCGGCCGCTTGGCTGGAGCCCATGAGCAGCAGCACCGCATCCGCAACCACCCCCGCCGCCTCCCCCTCGCGCGACACCGCCGGCGCGCCCGGCCGCAGCGACGTGGTGATCGTCGGCGCCGGCATCGTCGGCCTGGCCCACGCCTTCGAGGCGCTCGGCAACGGACTGTCCGTCACCGTGGTGGAGCGCGACCGGCAGCCGGTCGGTGCCTCGATCCGCAACTTCGGCCACTGCTGCATCACCGCCCAGGAGGGCGAACTGCTCGGCCTGGCCCGGCGCTCCCGCTCCGGATGGCTGCGCGCCGCCGCGGCGGCCGGCTTCTGGGCCGAGGAGGCCGGCGCGCTGGTGGTGGCCCGGTCGGAGACCGAGGCGGCCGTGCTGGCCGAGCTGCGGGCCGACCGGGGCGGGGACGCCGTGCGGCTGCGCACCGCCGGGCAGACGGCCGAGGCGCTCGGTCGCGCGGACGGCGCGGCCGACGACCTGGTCGGCGGCGCGCTGCTCCCCGCAGACCTGCGGGTCAACCCGCGCGAGGCCGCGCCCGCGCTGGCCCGCTGGGTCGCCGAGCACCCGCGCGGCCGGGTGCTGTGGGGCACCGCCGTCACCGGCGTCGAGTCCGGCGCGGTGCACACCACCCGCGGCCCGGTGCAGGGCGACCGGATCCTGGTCTGTGTCGGGCACGACCTCGACTACCTGTTCCCCGACGTCGCCGAGGAGCACGAGATCGAGCGCTGCCGCCTGAGTATGGCCCGGGCCGAGGCCCCAGCCGGGTTCCGCACCAACGCGGCGGTGCTGACCGCCACCTCGATGCTCCGCTACGACGCCTTCACCACCCGGCCGTCGGCCGCTCCGCTGCGCGCCGAGGTGCTCGGCCACAGCGCGGAGCTGCTGGGGATCGGCGCCAATGTGATGTTCACCCGGCTGCCGGACGGCACCGTGCTGGTCGGCGACTCGCACCACTACGACGCCACCACCCCGCCGTTCGTCGAGGAGCGCACCTACGAGCTGCTGATCGCCGCCGTCGCCCGGGTGCTCGGCGTGCCGGACCTGCGGATCCTGGAGCGCTGGCAGGGCGTCTACGCCAGCAGTGCGCGCGGCCCGCTGCTGGTGCGCGACCTGGCCCCGGGCGTACGGGCGATCTCGGTCACCTCGGGCGTCGGGATGACCCTCTCCTTCGGCCTGGCGGCCGCGACCTTCGACGACACCCTGGCCGCGACGGACTGAGCCCTCCCGCCCGGACCGCCGGGCGGGCGGGCGGACGGGAGGTCGGCCGACCGTGCCAGTGGCCCGCCGGTGGGGTGGAACGACAGCACCGGCCGAGCCCCGACGGGCCCGGCCGGTGACGTCTCCGGACGAGTGCCCGGCGCGGCTCAGAACGCCGAGTGGGCGAACCAATGCGCCAGCAGCTCCTCGTCCCCGGCGAGCTCGACCCCGGCGGCGGCGCGGTCCAGGCGCCCGTACAGGAGCAGCAGCAGCTCGGCGGCGCCCGCCCGGACGGTGGCGTCGGCGGCCGGGCCGGAGCCGTCGGGGGCGGAGTCCTCCAGGCCGAAGCCGTCGGGGCGCAGCCGGACGAGCCAGTCGCCCTCGCCGTCGGTGCGGGTGAAGCGGATGGTCCGGTTCTCGGCGCGCAGCTCGGCCGTCCCGGGGGCGAAGAGGGTGGCGAAGGGCAGGTTGGTCAGGAACTCGGCCACGCCGTCGGCGGCGAGGGCCGGGTCGATCTCCGACTCCAGGCCGAGCGCGGTCTCGGCGTCGACGCGGTGGACCAGGGTCTCGAAGAGCATCCGGCGCACCCAGAACCGGGCGTGCTGGTCGGCGCCCCAGGCCCACATCGGCTCGTCGAGGTCGCCCTCGGCGAACGCGGCGGCGGACTCCCGGGCGGACTCGGCCAGCCAGGCCGGGTACTGCTCGACGCCCTCGGGCAGTTGCAGGTCGACGTCCCGGCTGCGCGGCGGCTGCTGGATCCGCTGCCGGAGCAGGACGGTGAACCAGCGGTGCACGCTGCCGGTGTGGCGGACGAGGTCGGCGAGCGTCCAGCCGGGGCAGCCGGGCACCGGCAGAGCCGGGTCGGCGTCCTGGACGGCGGTGACGAAGCGGGCGGTCTCGGCGGTGACGGCGGCGCCGTGGTCCAGCGGGGTCATGAGGGCTGTCTCCAGTGCTTACGAGAGTGGGTGCGCGTGCTCGCGAGCGTGGCTGTGAGGTCTCGCGGCTTCCCGGGGCGGATCGCGCCCGATGGCTTGCACTCTCAATTTTTCATCAGCTGAAACAATCGGGACGACGCTAGGCCTGAAAGGTTGAGCTTGTCAAGTAAATCTGCACAGTCGCCGAGGTTCGGGTGCCGAGGTCCGGGCGCCGGCGGTGACCGGGCCCGGCGGGGGTCGTTGAGCAGGGGGCCGGACGTCCCCGCGAGAAAGCGTGCAGCCACGTGCCCCAGCCCTTCGAACTCCCCGCCTTCTACGTGCCGTACCCCGCCCGCCTCAACCCCCGACTGGAGGAGGCGCGCGAGCACTCCCGGCAGTGGGCCCGGCGGATGGGCATGCTGGAGGGCTCGGGCATCTGGGAGCAGCGGGACCTCGACGCCCACGACTACCCGCTGTTGTGCGCCTACACCCACCCGGACTGCGACGGGCCCGAGCTCTCGCTGATCACCGACTGGTACGTGTGGGTGTTCTTCTTCGACGACCACTTCCTGGAGACCTTCAAGCGCACCCAGGACCGGGCGGGCGGCAAGGCGTACCTGGACCGGCTGCCCGCCTTCATGCCGCTGAACCTCCCCTTCTCGATGCCCGAGCCGCAGAACCCGGTCGAGGCGGGCCTCGCCGACCTCTGGCTGCGCACCGTCCCCGGCACCTCGCGGGAGTGGCGCGAACGCTTCGCGCTGAGCACCGGGCACCTGCTCGACGAGTCGATCTGGGAGCTGTCGAACATCGGCATCGGCCGGATCCCCAACCCGGTCGAGTACATCGAGATGCGCCGCAAGGTGGGCGGCGCGCCGTGGTCCGCCGGGCTGGTGGAGCACGCGGCGGGTGCCGAGGTCCCGGCGGCGGTCGCCGGCACCCGGCCGCTGCGGGTGCTCCGGGACGCCTTCTCGGACGCGGTGCACCTGCGCAACGACCTGTTCTCCTACCAGCGCGAGACCGAGGAGGAGGGCGAACTGAGCAACGGCGTCCTGGTGTTGGAGACCTTCCTCGGCATCACCACCCAGGAGGCGGCCGACCGGGTCAACGACCTGCTGACCTCCCGGCTCCAGCAGTTCGAGGACACCGCGCTGACCGAACTGCCCCCGCTGTTCGCCGATCACGGCCTCGGCCCGGAGGAGGCGGCCCGGGTGCTCGCGTACGTCAAGGGGCTGCAGGACTGGCAGTCGGGCGGGCACGAGTGGCACCTGCGGTCGAGCCGCTACATGAACGGCGGAGGCGTCAACAGTGCTGTCCCGAAGACGAGTTCGGGACCCCCGCTGGGCGGCCTCGGCACCTCGGCGATGGACCTCAAGCGGCTGGGGGCCGCGACCGGCGCGCAGCGCGTACGGAACTTCTCCTTCGTCCCGCACCGGCGCACCGGGCCGTCCCTGGTGCCCGCACTCCGGTCCCCGGCCGAGGTACGGATCAGCCCGCACCTGGCGCAGGCCCGGCAGGGGTCGCTGGAGTGGGCCGAACGGATGGGCATGCTCGCCCCCGAACCGCGCGCCGGCGGCCGGCCGGTGTGGAGCGAACGGACCCTCACCCGCTCCGACTTCGGACTGCTGGGCGCCGTCACCCTGCCGGACCTCGGCGCCGAGCAGCTGGCCGCCGCCGTCAGCTTCATCACCTGGGGCTGCTACGGCGACGACTACTTCGACGCCGCCTACGGGCAGTCGCGCGACCTGGCCGGGGCCAAACTGGCCGCCGCCCGCCTGCTGGCGCTCACCGCACCGGACCCGGCCGCACCCGTCGCCCCCGCGGACGCGCTGGAGCGCGGCCTCGCCGACCTCTGGTCCCAGCTCGCCGCGCAACTGCCGTCCGCCGCGCAGGACACCGTCCGGCGCGTCCTGACGGACCTGTTCGAGGGCTGGGTGACGGAGGTCGCGAACCTGGCCCACCACCGCATCCCCGACCCGGTCGACTTCCTCGAGGTGCGTCGGCAGACCGTCGGCGGGGAGTTCTTCACCATTGTCCCCGGCCTGCTGCGCGGCGGGGCGCTCCCGCCCGAGGTCCGGGCCAGCGGCACGATGCGGGCGGTGGAACTCGCGGCGATCGACCACGCCGCCCTGGTCAACGACCTGTACTCGTACCAGCGGGAGGTCGAGTTCGAGGGCGACTTCCACAACTCGGCCCTGGTCGCGGAACACTTCTTCGACTGCGGCTACCGGGAGGCGGCGCACGTCGTCGCCGACCTCGTGGACGCCCGGCTGGACCAGTTCGAGCACCTGGTGGCCGCCGAACTGCCCGTCCTCTGCGAGGATTTCCGGCTCGGTGCGGCCGCCCGGGAGGCCGTCGACGAGCATGTCCGCCACCTGCGGGCCTTCCTGGCCGGCAACCTGGACTGGCACGGTCGCAGCGCCCGCTTCTCGGAGGCCGAACTGCGCCGCCACCACGGCCGCGAGCTCACGGGCCCGACCGGCCTCGGCACCTCCGCCACCCGGCTCCCGCTGCCGGCCCGCTGAGCCGGGGGGCGGGGGCCAGGGGTCGGGCGGCCTCCCCGGCCGGTAGCCGCCCCGGCCCCGGAGCCGCACCGGGCGCCGGGCGCGGCTACCCGGCCTGGGCGGGGCGCACGGTGAGGCCGGGCCGGCGGCGGTGGACGGTGAGGTAGACCAGGCCGTCCTCACCCGCGCTGACGGCCCGCCGCGCGCCGTGCGGCAGCCAGGCGGTGCAGCCGGGGGAGAGCAGCTGCCGGCCGTTGGCCGTCTCCAGGTGGCCGCTGCCGTCGAGCACCTGGACCAGCACGTCGAGGTCCGGCTCCACATGGGCCGCGACCTCGGCGTTCGCCGGCAGGCGGACGATGTTGGCGTCGAGTTGGCGGCCCTCCTCCTGCAACCGCCACAGCGCCCCGCCGCGGTCGGCGGGAGCCAGGTGGAGCAGGGACTCCAGGTGGGTGAGCACACCTGGTCCGGGGTGGGACGTCAACGCGGCCTCCTGCGGGCGAGCGGCGGTGCGGGGATCGGCCCGTGGATTCTACGGAGGAGCACCGGAAGCCCCTCAGTCGGCGGCGAGCAGCCGGTCGACGGCCGCGTCGACGTCCAGGTGGTCGGACTCCGCCCCGGCGGGCACCAGCGCGAAGCAGTCCGAGAGGAACGCCGTGACGAGGTCCTCCGGGGCGCTCACCACGGCCCGGCCGACCGGCCCCAGGAGGGTGATCAGCACCTCGCCCACCGCCCCCGGGCGGATCCGCACGTCCCCGCTGCCGACCGGGCCGAGCCGGCCCTCGTTGAGCAGCTCGCGGCTGAAGTACCAGCACACCCGGGCGGCGTCGCCGGTGCACCGGCACGGGGTCAGCGGGAACGCCAGGCAGGCCGCGTACGGGAGGCTCGCGTCGAAGCGGAGCTCGGCCTCGACCGGGACGTCGGGCGCCGGGCCGTCGGGGAAGGTGACGGGCACCGGGCGGACGGTGGACAACTGCATCGGTTCGGCCTCCTGCGATCGCGGCACGCCGGACCGGGGCGGCCCGCCGTACCCGGGGCGCCTACCCGGTGCACCGACCGGCAGCGGGCCGGGGAGGAACCTGCACAATTCCCCCGCATCGCCGGGGCGTCGGACCTCGGGTGCCGGGCGGCGGTGCGGGGCCGTCGCATTCACTCGCACGGATGAAACGGTGGGCTGTCCGGCGTCCTCGGCGTAGCCGCTACCGGCCCGTGGCGGCGGAGGCTGGGAAGCGCGCCGCTCCCGCCGCCGCACCCCTCCCGAACGGAGCCCGTCCGTGACCAGCCCCCGGCCCCTCCAGACAGCCGCCGCGCTGCTGCTCTCCGCCGCCCTCGCGGCCTGCTCCAGCTCCGGCACCCCGTCCAACGGCACCACCTCGAACGGTGCGCCCTCGAACGGCGCGCCCTCGGGCGCGGTCACCAGCCCCGTGCAGGGCGGCGGCGTCGCCACCAGCCCCGTGCAGAGCGGCGGCGTCGCCAGCAGCCCCGCGCAGAGCAGCACCGGAGCCCTCCAGGTCGTCATCAAGAACTTCGCCTTCGCCCCCGCGGCCCTGACGGTGAAGGCCGGCCAGACCGTCACCGTGGTGAACCAGGACTCCACCGCCCACACCCTGACGGCCTCCGACAAGTCCTTCGACACCGGGACGATCCAGCCCGGCGCCAGCGCCACCTTCACCGCCCCGCAGCAGACCGGAGACCACCCGTACATCTGCACCATCCACCCGTTCATGCACGGCACCCTCACCGTCGGCTGACCCGCCGTGGCTCCCCGCACCCACGCCCGCCCCCGCGAGGGCCGGCGGCCCGCCGAACTCCTCCTGCGCCTGCTGGCCGTCGCCGGGCTCGCCGTGGACGCGGCCGTCCACGCCCGGCTCGCCGACCGGTACGACGCCATCGGCGACAGCATCAGCCAGGGCACGCTGTTCCGGGCCGAGGCCGCCGCCGCCAGCCTCGCCGCGCTGTTCCTGCTGCTCGGGCGCCGCCGCTCCGCCGTCCTCTTCGGCTGGCTGGTCGCCGCCTCCGGCCTCGGCGCCCTGCTGCTCTACCGCTACGTCGACGTCGGGACCCTCGGACCGCTGCCGAACATGTACGAGCCGATCTGGTTCGCCGACAAGACCCTGGCCGCCTGGGCCGAGGGCGTCGCCACGGCGACGCTCACCGTCCTGCTGCTGCTCGGCTTCCGCCGCCGACGCCAGGGACCCGAGGAACCCGCCTGAGCGGAGGGACCGCTCGAACGGGTGCTCGCGGTGGGCGCGCCCGGGCCGGGCCCCGCCGCTCGGGTGAACGGGCGGCGCGGCGGGGGTGACGAGCCCGGTGGCGGATGGGGCGGAGGCGATGATCGCCGGGTTCCCCGGGCCCTCACCGTCGGAGGCGGACATGCGGATCCTGCTCCTCGCCAGCGCGTTCAACAGCCTGAGCCAGCGGCTGCACGCCGAACTGCGCGACCGCGGTCACCGTGTCGATGTCCAACTGGCGGGTGATGACGAGGAGTTGCTGGCGACGGTGGCCCGGCTGCGACCGGAGCTGGTGCTCGCGCCGATGCTTCGCAGCGCGATCCCGCGCACGCTCTGGGCCGAGCTCACCTGCCTGGTCGTCCACCCCGGCCCGCCGGGCGACCGCGGCCCGTCCTCGCTGGACCGGGCGGTCCAGGAGGGCCGCACCGAATGGGGCGTCACGGTGCTCCAGGCCGAGGCGGAGATGGACGCCGGACCGGTCTGGGCCTGGGCGCCCTGCCGCTTGCCGGAGCGCGGCAAGAGCGACCTCTACCGCAACGAGGTCTCCGACGCGGCCGTCACGGCCGCGCTGCTCGCCGTGGAGCGCTTCGCCTCCGGCACGTACACCCCGCAGCCGCAGTACGGCCCCGGCTGGCACGGGACGGTGTGCACCCGGCCGTCGCTGCGCCAGGAGGAGCGCCGGATCGACTGGACGGCCGACCCCACCGAGGAGGTGCTGCGCCGGCTCCGCGCCGCGGACTCCCGGCCCGGAGTGCTGGACGTGCTGTGCGGCGCCGAGTGGTACCTGCACGGCGGCCACCGGGAGCCGCTGCTGCGCGGACGCCCGGGCGAGCTGCTCGCCACCCGGGCCGGCGCGGTGTGCCGGGCCACCCCGGACGGCGCAGTGTGGCTCCCCGAACTGCGCCGCCGCCGCACGCCGGGCGGGCCCGCGACGGTCAAGCTCCCGGCGGTGATCGCGCTCGGCGCCCTGCTGCCGCCCCTGCCGGAGCACCCGGCACCGCTGACGGCGGACGAGGGCGAGCACCCGGGCTGGTCGGACCTGGGCTACCGCGAGGACGGCCCGGTGGGCTTCCTGCGGTTCTCCTTCCCCGGCGGGGCGATGTCCGCCGGGCACTGCCGCCGGCTCCTGGCCGCGTACCGCTTCGCGCTCGGCCGCCCGACCTCGGTGCTGGTGCTCGGCGGCGGCCGGGACTTCTTCTCCAACGGCATCCACCTCAACGTGATCGAGGCCGCGCCGGACCCGGCCGCCGAGTCCTGGGCGAACATCACCGCGATGGACGACCTGGTCGCCGAGGTGCTCACCACCACCGACCGGCTGGTGGTCGCCGCCGTCGGCGGGAACGCCGCAGCCGGCGGGGTGATGCTGGCGCTGGCCACCGACGAGGTGTGGTGCCGGGCCGGATCGGTGCTCAACCCGCACTACCGGCTGATGGGACTGCACGGCTCGGAGTACTGGACGTACACCCTGCCGCGCCGGGTGGGCGCGGCGCAGGCGGAGCGGCTGACCGAGCGGGCCCTGCCGGTGTCCGCGGCGGCCGCCGAGCGGATCGGCCTGGTCGACCGGGTGCTCGACGCCGGACCGGAGGAGTTCGGGGCGCACACGGCCCGGCTGGCGGGGCTGCTGGCCGCCTCGCCGTCCGTCCACCGGCGGATCGCCGCGAAGAAGGCGGCGCGCGAGGCCGACGAGCGGGCGAAGCCGCTGGAGGCGTACCGGGCGGAGGAGCTCGCGGTGATGCGCCGGCAGTTCTTCACACCTGAATCGCCGTACCACGCGCTGCGGTCCGCGTTCGTGCGCAAGCAGCCCGTGCCTGCCGGGCTCCGCGCCGAGCCGTGACCCGAACGGCCCGCTCGGCTTGCGCGCTCCGGGCGGTCCCGCCGGGTCGGTGGACCGGCGGAAGGCCCGAAGCGTTGCTATGACTGGGTCCGAGCCATTTTCGTCCGGCTCCCATCCCCGAGGAGGCATCCTCATGGGTGCTGCAACAACCGACACCGACGTGGTGCACATTCTCTGGATCAACGCCGGCCTCAGCTGCGACGGGGACTCCGTCTCGCTGACCGCCGCGATGCAGCCGAGCATCGAGGAGATCGTCACCGGCGCGCTGCCCGGTCTGCCGAAGATCGCGGTGCACTGGCCGCTGATCGACTTCGAGTGCGGACCGGTCCAGGGCGCCGACAACTTCGTCGAGTGGTTCTTCAAGGCCGACCGCGGCGAGCTCGAACCCTTCGTGCTGGTCGTCGAGGGGTCGATCCCCAACGAGAAGATCAAGAAGGAGGGCTACTGGTGCGGCTTCGGCGACGACCCCGCCACCGGCCAGCCCATCACCACCAGTGAGTGGCTGGACCGGCTCGCCTCCAAGGCGACCGCCGTGGTGGCGATCGGGACCTGCGCCACGTACGGCGGCATCCACGCGATGGCCGGCAACCCGACCGGCGCGATGGGCGTGCCGGACTACCTCGGCTGGGACTGGAAGTCCAAGGCCGGACTGCCGATCGTCTGCGTGCCGGGCTGCCCGATCCAGCCCGACAACTTCGCCGAGACGCTCACCTACCTGCTGTACCAACTGGCGGGCTCGGCGCCGATGATCCCGCTGGACGACAAGCTGCGGCCCGCCTGGCTGTTCGGCGCCACCGTGCACGAGGGCTGCGACCGCGGCGGTTACTACGAGCAGGGCCAGTTCGCCACCGACTACGGCACCCCCGAGTGCCTGGTGCGGCTCGGCTGCTGGGGCCCCGTCGTCAAGTGCAACGTCGCCAAGCGCGGCTGGATCAACGGCGTCGGCGGCTGTCCGAACGTGGGCGGCATCTGCATCGCCTGCACCATGCCGGGCTTCCCCGACAAGTTCATGCCCTTCATGGACCCGCCGCCCGGCTCGCACATCTCGACCGGTGCCAGCGCCGCGTACGGCTCGCTGATCCGCCGGCTGCGCGGGATCACCCAGAAGACCGTCGACAAGGAACCGAAGTGGCGCCGCCCCGGGAGCCACCTGACCACGGGCTACCGCCCGCCCTGGTGACCGGGGAGGGCCGCACACCTCCCGGTGTGCGGCCCGCGTCGGCCACCGCCCGGCCCGTCGAACCCGCCCAACCCGTAGACCCCGTAGACAAGGACACCCAGAGACGATGGCAACACCGATGACCAGGGCGGCCGGCGACGGCAGCGGCCTGACCGAGATGTCGTGGGACCCGATCACCCGGATCGTGGGCAGCCTGGGCATCCACACGAAGATCGACTTCAAGCAGAAGCGGGTCGCGGAGTGCTACAGCACCTCGTCGGTCTTCCGCGGCTACAGCGTCTTCATGCGCGGCAAGGACCCGCGGGACGCCCACTTCATCACCAGCCGGATCTGCGGGATCTGCGGCGACAACCACGCCACCTGCTCGGTCTACGCCCAGAACATGGCGTACGGCGTGAAGCCCCCGCACCTGGGGGAGTGGATCATCAACCTCGGCGAGGCGGCCGAGTACATGTTCGACCACAACATCTTCCAGGAGAACCTGGTCGGGGTCGACTACTGCGAGAAGATGGTCCGCGAGACCAACCCCGGCGTCCTGGAACTGGCCGAACGCACCGAGGCCCCGCACGCCGGCGACCACGGCTACAAGACCATCGCCGACATCATGCGCTCGCTCAACCCGATCGAGGGCGAGTTCTACCGCGAGGCGCTCCAGGTCAGCCGCTACACCCGGGAGATGTTCTGCCTGATGGAGGGCCGCCACGTGCACCCCTCCACGCTCTACCCGGGCGGCGTCGGCACCGTCGCCACCGTGCAGCTGTTCACCGACTACCTGACCCGGCTGATGCGCTACGTCGAGTTCATGAAGAAGGTCGTGCCGCTGCACGACGACCTCTTCGACTTCTTCTACCAGGCCCTGCCCGGCTACGAGGAGGTCGGTCGGCGCCGCGTCCTGCTCGGCTGCTGGGGCAGCCTCAACGACCCGGACCACTGCGACTTCACGTACCGGAACATGACGGACTGGGGGCGGCGGATGTTCGTCACCCCCGGCGTCGTGGTCGACGGCAAGCTCGTCACCAACGACCTCACCGAGATCAACCTCGGCATCCGGATCCTGCTCGGCAGCTCCTACTACGAGGACTGGCAGGGCAAGGAACTGTTCGTCACCCACGACCCGCTGGGCAACCCCGTCGACCCCCGGCACCCGTGGAACCAGCACACCATCCCGCAGCCGCAGAAGCGCAACTTCGACGACAAGTACAGCTGGGTGATGTCCCCGCGCTGGTTCGACGGCAAGGAGCACCTCGCCCTCGACACCGGCGGCGGCCCGATCGCCCGGCTGTGGTCCACCGCGCTGTCCGGCCTGGTCGACATCGGCTACATCAAGGCCACCGGCCACAGCGTGAAGATCAACCTGCCCCGCTCGATGACCAAGCCCGAGGTCACCTTCGAGTGGAAGATCCCGCAGTGGAGCAACGCCATCGAGCGCAACCGCGCCCGCACCTACTTCCAGGCCTACGCGGCCGCCGCCGCCCTGCACTTCGCCGAGAAGGCGCTCGACGAGGTCCGCGCCGGGCGCAGCCAGACCTGGGAGCGCTTCGAGGTGCCGGACGAGTCGATCGGCTGCGGCTTCACCGAGGCCGTGCGCGGGGTGCTCTCGCACCACATGGTGATCCGTGACGGCAAGATCGCCAACTACCACCCGTACCCGCCCACCCCGTGGAACGCCAGCGTGCGCGACAGCTACGGCACCCCCGGCCCGTACGAGGACGCGGTGCAGAACACGCCGATCTTCGAGGAGAACTCCCCGGAGAACTTCAAGGGCATCGACATCATGCGCGCCGTGCGCAGCTTCGATCCCTGTCTGCCCTGCGGCGTGCACATGTACGTCGGCAACGGCCGCACCCTCAAGACCATGCACGTGCCCACCGGCCTGAGCGGGCTCACCGCATGACGGCCGAGCAGACCGGGCAGCGGATCCAGCAGGCCCTGGACGCCCTGGCCGGCAGCGGCGCCGAGCAGGCCGGCGAGCAACTCGTCCGCGAGCTCATGGAGTTCTACGGCGAGGGCCTGGCCCGGTTGGTCCCCGCGCTGCCCCCGCCCGCCCTGGAACGGATGCTGGACGACCCGGCGGTGGCCGGACTGCTGCTCCTGCACGACCTCCACCCCGAGGACGTCACCGCCCGGATCGACCGGGCGCTCGCCAACCTGCCCGAGCGGATCGAGGTGCTCGGCTTCACCCCGGAGACCGGCGCCCTGCGGCTGCGCCGGACCGCCTCCGGCTGCGGCTGCGGCGAGCCGGAGGTGGAGGCTGCCCTCGCCTGCCACGCCCCCGAGGTGACGGCCCTGGAACTGGAGCGCGCCCCGCAGCTGCTCCAGATCGGCACCCGTCCGCCCCAGCCCGCGGAGGCGCGATGAACACCCGGAGGGTCTCCCGGGACGGGACCGCCCTGCTGCGCCGGCTGCGCGAGCCGGCACCCCCGCGGCCCGAGCAGTGCGGCCTCTGCGGCCGCGACCTGCCGCCCGGCCACCGCCACCTGGTGGACGTCGAGGAACGCGCCCTGGCCTGCACCTGCACCGCCTGCGGCCTGCTGTTCCAGCAGGAGGGTGCGGCCGGCGGCCGCTACCGTACGGTGCCCGACCGCTTCCTGGTCGACCCGGACGGCGCGCCGGACGAGCGGGTCTGGTCGGTGCTCGGCGTCCCGGTCGGCACCGTCTTCCTGTTCCGCAACGCCGTGCTGGACCGGCTGCTCGCCTTCTACCCCGGCCCGGCCGGCGCCACCGAGAGCGAGGTGGACGAGGAGGCCTGGCAGCGCGCCCTCGGCACCAGCCGACTGGCCGCCGCCCTGGAACCGGAGGTGGAGGCGCTGCTGCTGCGCCGCACCGAGGGCCGGGTCGCCTGCTACCTGGTGCCGATCGACGTCTGCTACGAGCTGGTCGGCCGGCTCCGCCGGTGCTGGCACGGCTTCGACGGCGGCGCCGAGGCCCGGGCCGAACTCGACGCCTTTTTCGGCCGGTTGGCCCTCCGGGCCCGCCCGCTCCCCGCGGCGGTGACGGCATGACGACGCTCGGCTTCGCCTGCACCGGGGTGCGCTCCGACCCGTACGCGGCCGGGCCCACCCTGGTGTTCCGGCTGCGGATCACCGGGCCCGCCGACACCCGGGTGCACGCCCTCGCCCTCCAGTGCCAGCTGCGGATCGAACCCGCCCGCCGGCCGTACGGCGAGGCCGAGGGGGAACGGCTGGGTGACCTGTTCGGGGAGCGGGAGCGCTGGGGGAGCACGCTCAACCCGATCCAGTTCGCCACCGTGCCGCTGCTGGTGCCCGGCTTCACCGGCGAGACCGAGGCCGACCTCGTGGTGCCGTGCAGCTACGACCTGGAGGTGGCCTGCGCCCGGTACTTCCGGGCCCTGGAGGGCGGCGAGGTGCCGCTGCTGCTGCTCTTCTCCGGCACCGCCTTCGCCGGGCCCGGCGGGTTCCAGGTCACCCCGGTGCCCTGGAACCAGGAGGCCCGGGTGCGGATGCCGGTCCGGGTCTGGCGCGAGGCCGTCGACCAGCACTTCCCCGGCTGCGGCTGGCTGCGGCTGCCGGAGGACCTGATGGACGCGCTGCTGGCGCACCGCTCCCGGCGGGCGCTGCCCTCCTGGGAGGCGACGGTGCGCGACCTGCTCGCCACCGCGGCCGTCAGGGAGGGGGTCCGGTGAGCGGGCTCACGGTCGAGCTCCCCGAGGGGATCGAGCGCGGCTTCGCGGCCGCCCGGCAGATCGCCGACGCGGTGCTGCTGGAGGGCTACGTGCTCTACCCGTACCGCGCGTCGGCCGCCAAGAACCAACTGCGCTGGCAGTTCGGCGTGCTGGTGCCGCCCGAGTACACCCGGCAGGGCGGCGAGCACTCGCACCAGCGCACCGAGTGCGTCATGGAGGCGCGGCAGGGCGACCGGCTCGCGGTCGAGCTGCGCTTCCTGCGGGTCCAGCGGCGCACCGTCGAACGGGCCACCGCCGGCGGCGGGTTCGAGCCGGTGGAACGGCTGGAGCTGGCCGACCGGGTGCTGGTCGAATGGGACGAGGGCGCTGAGGAGCGGATCGAACTGCTCGTGCCCGTCGAGGAGTTGGCCGGCGCCGGGGTGCAGCGCGACTTCCGGCTGCCGGGCGTCGGCTCCACCGAGCTGGTGCACGAGCACGGCAGCGCCGTCGGCCGGCTGGTACGGCGGCGCGAACAGGTCGACGGGCTGGTCCGGTTGCGGATCGAGGAACTGCCCGGCCCGTACCGGGCGCAGCGGCTGACCGCCGAGGTGGAGAACGTCTCCGGCTGGACACCGCGCCGCAAGACCGGGCGTGAGGAGACGCTGGCGCGCTCGCTGGTCTCCGCCCACCTGCTGCTCGGGCTGGAGCACGGCCGCTTCGTCTCGGTCACCGACCCGCCCGAGTGGGCCCGCCCGGCCGTCGAACGCTGCCGCAACGACCGCACCTGGCCGGTGCTGGCCGGCCCGGACGGCGGGTACCAGGTGATGCTGTCCTCGCCGATCATCCTGGAGGACCACCCGCGGATCGCCCCGGAGAGCCTCGGCACCCTCTACGACGCCACCGAGATCGACGAGATCCTGGCCCTGCGCACGGCGGCGCTCACCGAGGAGGAGAAGCGCGAGGCGCGGGGCACCGACGACCGGGCCGGGGCGGTGATCGACCTCGCCGAGTCCATGCCGCCCGAGGTGCTGGAGCGGCTGCACGGCGCCGTCCGCGGCCTGCGCGAGATCACCGGCTCCGGGGCGGACTCCGAACAGCCCTGGTGGGATCCGGGCAGTGACCCGGAGGTCGACCCCGAGCGGGACAAGGTGCTGGTCGACGGCCGGGCGGTCGGCGCGGGCAGCCGGGTACTGCTGCGGCCCGGGCGACGGCGCACTGACGCCCAGGACCTCTTCCTGGACGGGCGCGCCGCCGTCGTCGAGGCCGTTCTGCACGACGTGGACGGCTCGGTGCACCTCGCCGTCACGGTCGAGGACGACCCGGGCGCCGACCTGTGGCGGGCCCAGGGGCGCTTCCGCTACTTCCAGCCGGACGAGGTCACCCCGCTGGAGGAGTCGTGACCGGCGGCGCGGTGCTGGTCGCCGGGGTCGGCAACATCTTCCTCGGCGACGATGGCTTCGGGGTGGAGACCGTCCGTCGGCTGGCCGGCGTCGGGCTGCCGGACGGCGTCGAGGCGGTCGACGTCGGGGTGCGCGGCGTCGACCTCGCGTACCGGCTGCTCGACGGCTACCGGACGGCCGTGCTGGTGGACGCCACCTGCCGGGGCGGCCCGCCCGGCACCCTCTACCTCATCGAGGCGGCCGCCGAGCCGCTGGAGGTGCCCGCCCTGGACGGCCACCGGATGGGACCGGACGCCGTGCTCGGCCTGCTGGCCACGCTGGCGGCCGGCACCGGGGCCGAGCCGCCCGGGCGGGTGCTGGTGGTCGGGTGCGAGCCGGCCTCGCTGGAGGAGGGCATCGGGCTGAGCGAGCCGGTGGCCGCCGCCGTGGACGGGGCCGTGCGGATGGTGCTGGAGGCCGTCGAGGAGGCGGTGCGCCCGGTGGCGTCGAGTGCGTCGGGAGTGTCGGGTGCGTCGAGTATGGGGCCCGAGCGGTCGAGTGCGGAGCCCGAGAGGAGGACAACACCATGCTGAGGAAACTGTTCTGCGCCGCCCTGCTGGCGGGCATCGGCGCACTGGTCTGGCAGAGCCTGCCCGACCTCAAGCGGTACCTGAGGATCTCGCGGATGTGAGCCGCGGATTGCTGCGAACGGTGCAGCCCCGGACCGGGTGGCGGCGCGGCTTCGAGCCGTGGCCGCCACCGACCCCTGTAATGGGGCGCGTTGCCGCCCGCCGTGGGAAGGGACCGATGCACGAGATGTCGATCGCCGCCGCCGTCGTCGAGCAGGTGGACACGGCCGCGCGCGAACACCGGGCCCCCGGCGTGTCCCGGGTCCGGCTGCGGGTCGGCGAGTTGGCGGGCGTGGTGCCGGAGGCCCTCGACTTCTGCTTCGAACTCGCCTGCGCCGGAACGCTGGTGGAGGGCGCGGTGCTGGACACCGAGTCCGTCGCGGCACGAGCCCGCTGCTCGCCCTGCGCCGTCGAGTGGGCCGTCGGCATGCCGCCGGACCTCGGGTGCCCGGACTGCCGCTCCGGCGTGGGCGTCGAGCTGCTCGCCGGGCGCGAGCTCCAGATCCTCGACGTCGAGTGGGCCGCGGGCCCCGGCGTCCCGGCCGAACAGAAAGGCTGAAACCGATGTGCCAGTCGGGCCACACGGTCGACCTCCGCCGGGCGGTGCTCGCCCGCAACGACGACAGCGCCCACGAGCTGCGGGCCGCGCTGACCGCCCGCAGGACGGTCGCTGTCAACCTGCTCTCCAGCCCCGGCAGCGGCAAGACCGCCCTGCTGGAAGCCGAGTTGGGGCTGGCCCGGCGGCGCGGGATCCCGGTCGCCGCGCTCACCGCCGACCTCGCCACCGAGAACGACGCGCTGCGGCTCGCCCGTTCGGGCGCACCGGTGAAGCAGGTGCTCACCGACGGGCTCTGCCACCTGGAGGCGCGGATGCTCGCCGGGCACCTGGACGGCTGGCTGCCGCAGGACTGCCGGCTGCTGTTCGTGGAGAACGTCGGCAACCTGGTCTGCCCGGCCTCCTACGACCTCGGCGAATCGCTGCGGGTCGTGCTCGCCTCGGTCACCGAGGGCGAGGACAAGCCGCTCAAGTACCCGACCGCGTTCGGGCTGGCCAACCTGGTCCTGGTGACCAAGGCGGACCTCGCGGCGGCGGCCGAGTTCGACGAGGCGGCGTTCCTGGCGAACGTCCAGCGGGTCAACCCCGGGGTGGAGGTGGTGCCCACCTCGGCCCGGACCGGGGACGGCGTGGGGGCGCTGCTGGACCGGGCGCTCGCGGTGCTGGACGGCGCGGCGCCGCACCGGCCGGTGATGGCGGCCGGGCAGGGCGAGCACGCGCACGGCGGTCACGCGCACGGGGGGCACGCGCACGTCGGGCAGCCGGGGCACTCGGACGCGGAGCACTCGCACGCGGTGCCGGGGACGCCGTGACGGCGCTCGACCGTGAACGGCGGCGGGTCGCCGTCCGGGGGCTGGTGCAGGGCGTCGGCTTCCGGCCCTTCGTCTTCGCACTGGCCGGGGAGCTCGGGCTGGCCGGCAGCGTCACCAACACCGGGGAGGGCGTCCTCGCCGAGGTCGAGGGCAGCCCGGCCGCGCTGGACGCGTTCTGCCGCCGGGTGGCCGCCGATGCGCCGCCGCTCGCCCAGGTCGCCTCCGTCGAGCACGCGCCGCTCGCCGCCACCGGCGCCACCGGGTTCGCCATCACCCCCTCCCGCACCGACGGGCCCCGGGCCACCCTGATCCCGCCCGACGTCGCCGTCTGTGCCGACTGCCTGGCCGAACTCACCGACCCGGCCGACCGGCGCCACCGCCACCCGTTCATCAGCTGCACCAACTGCGGCCCCCGGCACACCATCGTCACCGGCCTGCCCTACGACCGGGCCAACACCACCATGGCGGGCTTCCCGATGTGCGCGGACTGCGCCCGGGAGTACACCGACCCGGCCGACCGCCGCTTCCACGCCCAGCCCGTGGCCTGCCACGCCTGCGGGCCGCAGCTCGCTCTCACGCTGCGCGGACGCGCCGAACCCGGTGAGCTCGGCGGCCTCGGCGGGCTCGGCGGCGAGGATGCCCTGGCGCAGGCCCGGCGGCTGCTCGCCGACGGGGCGGTGCTCGCCGTCAAGGGCATCGGCGGCTACCACCTGGCCTGCGACGCGCGCGACGCCGCGGCCGTCGCCCTGCTGCGGCGGCGCAAGCGACGCGGCGACAAGCCCTTCGCCGTGATGGCCCGCGACCTCGCCACCGTGGAGGCGCTCGTCCCGGTCGGGCCGGTCGAACGGGAACTGCTCACCGGCGCCGTCCGGCCCATCGTCCTGCTGCGCCGCCCCGGGGGCTTCGCCGCGGACCTCCCGGCCGTCGCCCCGGGCAGCCCCGACCTCGGGGTGATGCTCCCGTACACCCCGCTGCACCACCTGCTGCTCGCCGCGCCCGGGCCCGACCTGCTGGTGATGACCAGCGCCAACCTCTCCGGCGAGCCGATCGTCACCGACGACCGGCACGCGCTCGAAGCGCTCGCCCCGCTGGTCGACGGCTGGCTCACCCACGACCGGCCGATCCACGTGCCCTGCGAGGACTCGGTGGTGCGGGTGGTGGACGGCGAGCAGCTGCCGCTGCGCCGCTCGCGCGGGTACGCCCCGCTGCCGCTCCCGCTGCCGGTGCCCGTGCGGCCGGTGCTGGCGGTCGGCGGCGACCTCAAGAACACCTTCGCGCTCGCCCGCGACGGCTACGCCTGGCTGTCCGGCCACATCGGCGACATGGACGACCTGGCCACCCTGCGCGCCTTCGACCGGGCGGTGGACCAGCTCGGCCTGGTCAGCGGGGTGCGGCCCGAACTGCTGCTCGCCGACCGGCACCCCGGCTACCGCTCGCTGCACCACGCCGAGCGCACCGCCGCCGGCCGTCCGGTGCGCCGGGTGCAGCACCACCACGCCCACGTCGCCGCCGTCCTGGCCGAACACGGCCTGGACGGCGGGCGGCCGGTCCTCGGCGTCGCTTTCGACGGCACCGGCTACGGCGAGGACGGCGCGATCTGGGGCGGTGAGCTGCTGCTGGCCGACTACGACGGGTACCGCCGCGTCGCCCACCTCGGCTACGTGCCGCTGCCGGGCGGCGATGCCGCGGTCGAGCGCCCGTACCGGGCGGCGCTCGCCCACCTGCGCGCCGCCGGGCTGCCCTGGGCGGCCGGGCTGCCGCCGGTGCGGACCTGCCCGGAAGACGAACTGCGCTTGCTGGAGCAGCAGTTGGAGCGCGGGTTGAACTGCGTGCCGACCTCCAGCATGGGCCGGCTGTTCGACGCGGTGTCCTCGCTCGCCGGGGTCTGCCACCGGGCCGGGTACGAGGCCCAGGCGGCGATCGAACTGGAGGCGGCCGCGGTGGAGTTCGGCCCGGCGGCGGGCTACTACGCCTTCGGGCTGGCGGAGCGCGCGGGCGGCTGGACCGTCGAACCCGGGCCGGTGCTGGCCGGGGTGGTGGCGGACCTGGCGGCCGGTGCGCCGACCGGGCTGATCGCCGCCCGCTTCCACGGCGCGGTCGCCGGGGCCGTCCGGCGGGTCTGCGCGAACGCCCGCCGGGAGTACGGGATTTCGACGGTGGCGCTGAGCGGCGGGGTCTTCGCCAATGCGCTGCTCTCCTCGGCCTGCGCGAGCGGCCTCGGGGAGGACGGCTTCACCGTGCTGCGGCACCGCCGGGTGCCGCCCAACGACGGAGGGCTGGCGCTCGGCCAGCTGATGGTGGCCGGCCGGTCGTCGGCCGCCCGGGAGGAGTGACAGCGGATGTGCCTGGCAGTGCCCGGCAGGGTGACGGAGATCGAGGAACGCGACGGGACCAGGATGGCGGTGATGGACTTCGGCGGGGTGGTCAAGGACGTCTGCCTGGAGTACCTGCCCGACCTGGCGGTGGGGGAGTACGCCATCGTCCACGTGGGGTTCGCGTTGCAGCGCTTGGACGAGGAGTCGGCCCGGCGGACCCTGGAGCTGTTCGAGGAACTCGGGCTGCTGCAGGAGGAGTTCGGCGATCCATGGGAGGCGGCGGGGCAGCCCGCGGCGGTCGAGGAGGCGGGGCGGTGAAGTACCTGGAGGAGTTCCGCAACCCCGAGCTGGCCGAGGGGCTGCTCGCCGACATCAGGGCGACGGTCACCCGGCCCTGGGCGCTGATGGAGGTCTGCGGCGGCCAGACGCACAGCATCATCCGGCACGCCATCGACCAACTCCTCCCGGAGGAGGTCGAGTTGATCCACGGTCCGGGGTGCCCGGTGTGCGTCACCCCGCTGGAGGTGATCGACCGGGCGCTCGCCATCGCCGCCCGCCCAGGGGTCATCTTCTGCTCCTTCGGCGACATGCTGCGGGTGCCCGGCACCGACCGCGACCTGTTCCGGGTCCGGGCCGAGGGCGGTGACGTCCGGGTGGTGTACTCGCCGCTCGACGCGCTGCGGATCGCCCGGGAGAACCCGGACCGGGAGGTGGTCTTCTTCGGCATCGGCTTCGAGACCACCGCCCCGCCGAACGCGATGGCCGTCCACCTGGCCCGCAAGCAGCGCCTGGGCAATTTCAGCATGCTGGTCTCGCACGTCCGGGTGCCCCCGGCGATCGATGCGATCATGGAATCGCCGGACTGCCGGGTCCAGGCCTTCCTGGCCGCCGGGCACGTGTGCAGCGTGATGGGCACCGCCGAGTACCCTGCGCTCGCCGAACGCCACCGCGTCCCGATCGTCGTCACCGGCTTCGAGCCGCTCGACATCCTGGAGGGGATCCGGCGCACCGTACGGCAGTTGGAGCGCGGCGAGCACGCCGTCGACAACGCCTACCCGCGGGCCGTCCGCCCGGAGGGCAACCCGGCCGCCCGCGCCATGCTGGAGGACGTCTTCGAGGTGACCGACCGGGCCTGGCGCGGCATCGGGGTCATCCCGCAGAGCGGCTGGAGGCTCTCCCCGCGCTACCGGGACCACGACGCCGAGCACCGCTTCGACGTCGGGGGCATCCGGACCAGCGAACCCGCCCAGTGCCGGGCCGGCGAGGTGCTCCAGGGGCTGCTCAAGCCCCACCAGTGCGAGGCCTTCGGCACCGTCTGCACCCCGCGCACCCCGCTCGGCGCCACGATGGTCTCCAGCGAGGGGGCCTGCGCCGCGTACTACCTCTACCGGCGGCTGAGCACGCCGACCGGGTCGAGCACGCCGAGCCCCGTCCAGGAGGCGAGCCCCGTTGGCTGACACCGAACTGCTCACCGAACAGGCCGACGGCGCCGGTGCGCCTGGCTCGGCCGGTGCGCCGGACTTCGCCGGCTGGAGCTGCCCGCTGCCGCTGCGCGACCACCCCCGGGTGGTGATGGGGCACGGCGGCGGCGGGGCGATGTCCGCCGAGCTGGTGGAGAACATCTTCGCGCCCGCCTACGGCAGCCGGGCGCTGGCCGGTCTCGGCGACTCCGCGGTGCTCGACCTGGGCGGCGCCCGGCTGGCCTTCTCCACCGACTCCTACGTGGTGCGGCCGCTGTTCTTCCCCGGCGGCTGCATCGGCGACCTCGCCGTCAACGGCACCGTCAACGACCTGGCCATGAGCGGGGCCCGGGCGGCCTACCTGTCCTGCGGCTTCATCCTGGAGGAGGGGGTGGAGCTGGCCGTGGTGGACCGGGTGGCCCGGGCGCTCGGCGCCGCCGCCCGCACCGCCGGGGTCGAGGTGGTCACCGGCGACACCAAGGTGGTCGAGGCCGGGCACGGCGACGGCGTCTACCTGAACACCGCCGGCATCGGGCTCGTCCCGGCCGGGGTCGACATCCGGCCGCAGCGGGCCCGCCCGGGCGACGTGGTGATCGTCAGCGGGCCGATCGGGCTGCACGGGGTGGCGATCATGAGCGTTCGGGAGGGGCTGGAATTCGGGGTCGAGGTGCGCAGCGACTGCGCGGCGCTCGGCGGACTGGTCGAAGCCATGCTCGGGGCGACCCGTGACCTGCACGTGCTCCGGGACCCCACCCGGGGCGGGCTGGCGGCGGCGCTCAACGAGATCGCGGCGGCGGCCGGGGTGGGTGTGGTGCTGAGCGAACGCGCCGTCCCCGTGCCGGACCCGGTGGCCAACGCCTGCGCCGTCCTGGGCCTGGACCCGATGTACATCGCCAACGAGGGCAAGCTGGTGGCCTTCGTCCCGCGCGTCGAGGCGGACGCCGTGCTCGCCGCCATGCGGGCCCACCCGCTGGGCGCGGAGGCGGTGGTGATCGGCGAGTGCGTCGAGGACCACCCGGGGATGGTCGTCGCCCGCACCGGCTTCGGCGGCACCCGGGTCGTGGACCTGCCGATGGGCGAGCAGCTGCCGCGGATCTGCTGACGGCGTTGATCACCCGTCTACCGACGACTGATCAGCTGTGGGCACCGAATCCCTTCGGGCTCCTACGAGCCCCTCGAACCCCGGAGACGGGAGGGCCGGGGAGCCTGGAAGGGAAGGCCGAGGAGCCCGCCGGGAAACCGATTTCCGTTTTCGCCCGGGGGTGGCCTATGGTTGGGACATCGACGCGGGGTGGAGCAGCTCGGTAGCTCGCTGGGCTCATAACCCAGAGGTCGCAGGTTCAAATCCTGTCCCCGCTACTCAGTAGGAGCCGGGGTCGGCGCACTTGGTGCGTCGGCCCCGGCTCCTTTTTGCGTCCGGCGACGGTGCAGCGCCGCCGCGCTGGTCAACAACGCCGCCTCCGCACCGGATCGGTGCGGAGGCCTCTTTGCCTTCGGGTAGCTGAGTGGTCATCAGGGTGATGCGACGTGAAGTCGGTTGGTGTGCGGTCGAGTTGACGGAATTGATGGGACCCTGACAGCGGATTTGGTTACTTTAGGGTAATTTAAGGGTGTCGTCCGGGTGAACGTCCCCGGCCTCGCATGAAGGACTCGTACGTGCTCTCTCCTCATTCCCGTCGCTCCGGCCGCCGCCGTTCGGCCGGTACCGCGCTGGCCCTCGCCGCCGCCGTCGGTGTGCTGCCCGTTGCTCCCGCCTTCGCCGATTCGGCTCCTGCCCCGGCGCCGACCGCCTCGGCATCGACCGCACCGGCGTCGACCGTGCCCGCCGAGGCCACTCCGTACCTGGACGCGGTGGAGCGGACGCTGCGTCAGGTGTCGCCCGGGCTGGAGGGAACGGTCTGGCAGCGGACGGCGGGCAACCGGCTCGACGCGCCGGCCGGGAACCCGGGCGGGTGGCTGCTGCAGACGCCGGGCTGCTGGGGCGACGCCTCCTGCGCCGAGCGGACCGGCACGAAGCAGCTGCTCGACCGGATGCGGGAGACCATCGGGCGGGCCACCCGGACCGTCGACATATCAACCCTCGCCCCCTTCCCGGACGGTGCGTTCCAGGACGCCATCGCCGACGGCCTCAAGGCCTCGGTGGCCGCCGGGAACACCCCGCACGTGCGGGTCCTCGCCGGGGCCGCGCCGCTGCTCAACATCACCGCGCTGCCGTCCAGGTACCGGGACGACCTGGTCGCCCGGCTCGGCAGCGCCGCCGGCCACGTCACCATCGAGGTGGCCTCGATGACCACCGCGAAGACCGCGTTCTCCTGGAACCACTCCAAGCTGCTGGTGGTGGACGGGCAGGGCGTCATCACCGGCGGCATCAACAACTGGAAGGGCGACTACCTCGACACCGCCCACCCGGTCACCGACGTCGACCTCGCGCTCAGCGGCCCGGCCGCCGCCTCCGCCGGTGCGTACCTGGACACCCTGTGGGACTGGACCTGCCGCAACACCGGGGTGCTCTCGGCCGCCTGGTTCGCCGCCACGAACGGCGCGAGCTGCACCCCCGACCTGGAGAAGCGCCGCAACCCGGCGGTCGGGCAGGTGCCCGCGACCGGCAGCGTCCCGGTGATCGCGATCGGCGGCCTGGGTGTCGGCATCCGCGACGCCGACCCCGCCTCCGCCTACCGCCCGGACCGGACGGCCCGGCCGGACGACGTCAAGTGCGGCCCGATCGGCCTGCCCGACCGCACCAACGACGACCGCGACTACGAGACGGTCAACCCCGAGGAGAACGCGCTGCGCGCCCTGGTCGCCGGTGCCGCCAGCCGGATCGACATCTCCCAGCAGGACATGACCGGCACCTGCCCGCCGATGCCCCGCTACGACGCCCGGCTCTTCGACCTGCTCGCGGGCAAGCTCGCCGACGGGGTCAAGGTCCGCATCGTGGTCAGCGACCCCGGCAACCGCGGCGCGGTCGGCAGCGGCGGCTACTCGCAGATCAAGTCCCTGAACGAGATCAGCGACACCCTCGCGGCCCGGCTCACTGCCCGCCTCGGCGACCCGGCGCAGGCCCGCACCGCGATGTGCCGCAACCTCCAACTCGCCCCGTTCCGGGCCTCGTCCGCCCCCACCTGGGCCGACGGCCACCCGTACGCGCTGCACCACAAGCTGGTCTCGGTCGACGGCTCCGCCTTCTTCATCGGCTCCAAGAACCTCTACCCGGCCTGGCTCCAGGACTTCGGCTACGTCGTGGAGAACCGCACCGCCGCCGCGCAGCTGGACCAGCAGCTGCTGGCCCCGCAGTGGCAGTACTCCCAGGCCGCCGCGACCTTCGACTACAGCCGCGGCCTCTGCCAGGGCTGAGCCCGCAGCCCCGCAGCCCCGCAGCCCCGCAGCCCCGCAGAGCCGCAGCCCCGCCGACCCGCCGACCCGCCGTCCGGAGCCGAGGCGCCCTGGACGGCGGGTCGGCCGCTGCGCCAGCATGGGGCGCATGCCCGAGACGCCGGAGTCCGCCCGCAGCATCGCCGACCGGTACGTCGCGCAGGTCGCGGCACTCGACCCGGCGACCTCGACCAGACTCGGCCTGCACCCGGAGGACGACCGGCAGCCGGACCTGTCACCGGAGGGCTTCGAGGCGCTCGCCGAACTGGGGCGGCGGACGCTGGCCGCGCTCGACGGTGCCGACCACGGGGCGGCGGACCGCGCCGACCAGGACTGCGCCCGGCTGCTGCGGGAGCGGCTGACCGCCGAGCTCGCCGTGCACGAGGCCGGGGACCACTTCCGCCAGCTGCGCAACGTCAACTCCCCGCTGCACAAGGTGCGCGGCGTCCTCACCATGATGCCCACCGAGACCGAGGAGCACTGGGCGGCCGTCGCCGGCCGGCTGCGCAAGGTCCCCGGAGCGCTGGACGGCTACCGCGCCACCCTGACCGAGGGCATCGCCCGGGGACTGCTGAGCGCACCCCGGCAGGCCCGCGCGACCATCGCCCAACTGGACGCCTGGTCCGGCCGTTCCGGCGGCGGGAGCTGGTTCAACGGCTTCACCGCGGCCGCCCCCGCCCGGCTGCGCCCCGAACTGGACGCCGCCGCCGACCGCGCCACCGCCGCCACCGCGGCCTTCCGCGACTGGCTGCACGACACCTACCTGCCCGCCGCCGACGGCACCCCGGACGCCGTCGGCCGCGAGCGCTACCTGCGCTCCGCCCGCTGGGCCAACGGCGCCGACCTCGACCCGGCCGAGGCGTACGCCTGGGCCTGGGAGGAGTTCCACCGTACGGTCGCCGAGATGCGCACCGAGGCGGACCGCATCCTCCCCGGCGCCGGCCCCCGGGCCGCCATGGACCACCTCAACCGGCACGGCCACGCCGTCGAGGGCGAGGAGAACGTCCGCGCCTGGCTCCAGCAGGTCGTCGACGAGGCGATCGACGCCCTCGACGGCACCCACTTCGACATCTCCGGCCCGCTGCGCCGGGTCGAGACCAGGATCGCGCCGCCCGGCAGCTCGGGCGCGCCGTACTACACCGGCCCCAGCCTCGATTTCAGCCGCCCCGGCCGCACCTACCTGCCCACCCTCGGCCGGCGGTCCTTCCCGACCTGGCAGCTCGTCAGCACCTGGTACCACGAGGGCGTCCCCGGCCACCACCTCCAGACCGCCCGCTGGACGGCCTCCGCCGACCGGCTGAGCAGCTACCAGATCACCCTCGGCGCGGTCAGCGCCGACAAGGAGGGCTGGGCGCTGTACGCCGAGCGCCTGATGGACGAACTCGGCTTCCTCACCGACCCCGCCCGGCGGCTCGGCTACCTGGACAAGCAGATGCTCCGGATCATCCGCGTGATCGTGGACCTGGGCATGCACCTGGAACTCGCCGTCCCCGCCGACAGCGGCTTCCACCCCGGCGAGCGATGGACCCCGGAACTCGCCACCGCGTTCATGGCCGCCCACCACGGCAGCGAACTCCCGCGCCGCAGCAGCGAGATCGACCGCTACCTGGGCTGGCCCGGCCAGGCCATCGGCTACAAGCTGGGCGAACGGGTCTGGCTGCGGGGCCGCGAGGAGGCCCGCCGCCGCCAGGGCGCCGCCTTCGACCTCCGGGCCTGGCACGGCACCGTCCTCGCCCAGGGCTCGCTCGGCCTGGACGCCCTGGCGGCCCGCCTCGCCGAGTCGTAGAGCCCCCGGGGGTCCTCTCTGCTCGTCAGCCCCGGGCGAGTGCGCGGGCGACGGCGCGGGCGATCGGCTGGCCGGTGTGGGACTCGTAGTAGGTGAAGGCCGGGCAGGGGTTGACCTCGAAGCAGTAGACCTCGCCGTCGTCGGCCAGCATCAGGTCGATCCCGGCGAGGGCGAGCCCGAGCCGGTCCGCGAGGCGCAGACAGCGCTCGGCGAGGTCGTCGGGAGGCTGCCAGGCGGAGAGTTCGGCGTGGCCCCCGTCGCTGTGGGCGTAGCGGTAGTCGACCCGGTCGGCCTCGACCCGGGTGGCGAACACCTCGTCGCCGACCGTGTGCACCCGGACGTTGGTGCCGGTGAGGCGGCGCTGGAACTGCACCGGGCAGTAGCGGATGAGCGGCAGCCGGTCCAGGGCCTGCCGGTCGAGGGTCCGGACGATCGAGCGCACCCCGCTGATCGACTTGTAGACCAGTTCGCCGTGCTGCTCCCTGAACTCCTGGACGAGGTCCGGGTCGTTGGTCACCAGGGTCTCCGGGACCAGGAACCCGGACCGCTGGATCCACTGGGCCTGGTGGGGCTTGGACATGTTGGACGCCATCGCGCTCTCCCGGTTCATCACGCAGCCCGGGGCGAGCTCCAGCCAGGTGCTCACGGCCGCGTGCCAGGACGCGCAGCCGCGCACGGTGGACTCGCCCGCGTCGCGGACCTCGGGGAGCCTGCGCCAGTCCATCAGCCGGAGGTAGACACCGGTGACGTCGGCGCAGTCGACGGATCCGCCGTCGTACCGGATCCGCCCCCGGACGGCGGTGCCGGTGGCCTCCAGCTCCAACGGCTGCTCCTGGAAGCGCCGTTGGTGGAGCATGGCGAACGGCAGGCCGAGTGCGTCGAGTTCGGCGGTGACCCGGGCGACCGGCGACTCGCTGGCGATGCCGCAGACGATGATCACGGCGCACCCGGCGAGAGCGCGGTGAGGTGCTTGAGCAGGCGGTCGAGGAAGGGATCGCCGCCCGGGCGGAGGTCGGGGAGCGGGCTCGCTCCCGCGAAGACCGCCGGTGGCCCGTCGCCCTCCCCGTCGTCCCCCTCCCCGTCGTCGCCCGTCACGTCGTCGTCCTTCCCGTCGTCGCGGTGCAGGTCGATGCCGAGGAGGTCGGCCTCGGCGAGCCGGGCGAGCCGGACGTACGGCTCCTCGTCCTCGGCCGCGGGCACGCCGAAGACGTGCTCGCCGAGCACCAGGACGTCGCCGCGCCCGGGCGGGGCCGTGGGCGGTTGGGCGTCCGGGTCGCTGGAGATCCGGGCCGGCGGCACCGGCAGCCCGGCGGCGGCCGCGAGCGCGGTCCACTCCGCGGTCGAGCGCCAGGCCCCGCACAGCCCGTAGCCGCAGGGGCGGTTGACCGAGACGGGGGCCAGGCAGGTGAGCAGGCTGAGCAGGAGCGCGCTCAGCTCCTGCGCGGCGTACACGGCATCGGTGTGCGTGCTGAACGGCAGGATCCCGAAGGGCGCGGAGGCCACCCGGTTGAGCACGCCGTCGACCTCGCGGCTGTCCAGGACGCGGCCGTCGGGCAGGGTGAGTTCGAAGCGCGCGCCGAGGCGGTCGACCCGGTGGGCCGTTCTCGTGGAGCCGAGCAGGGTCTGCGGGGAGAGCAGTTCCAGCGGTTCCAGGCCGCGTTCGCGCAGCCCCTGGTACGCCCACAGTGCCGGTTGGTCGGCCGGGTCGCAGAGCACCAGCCACATGCGGCGCCTACCCTTCCGTCCGCCCCGGTTCGGGGGGTTCGTACCGGAGGGCGCTGTCGGCGAGGTCGGGGCGCTGGGTCGGGGGGATGAAGTGCTCGGGCGGGGGGCTGGCTCCGGCGGCCGCGTCGAGGAACTCCCTGGGGCTCTCCTTGCCCGAGTCCTTGCCGTCCTTGTGGTCCTTCCTGTCCTTGCCGTCCTTGTCCTCCTTGTCCTCCTTGTTGACGTCCTTCTGGTCCTTGTCCTCCTTGCCCTTCTCGTCGCGGGACAGTTGCAGGGTGACCTCCCGGGTGACCGGATCGTCGCAGTCCAGGACGAAGGTGGCGGTCACCATGGCGGTGGCGGGCGGGACGGACGCGGCGTCGACCGTGATGTCGAGGTGGTCGCAGCCGTTGGGCGGGATACTCGGTGGGACCGTGTGCAGCCGGTAGCCCGCGCCCATGGCCTGGTCGGCCTTGGAGTTGATGGTCAGCGGCCCGGTGCCGATGTTGGAGATCGGGATCGAGATCGTCGGCTGGGCCTTGCCCACGATCGCGGTCGTCCGGAGCGGGGTGGTGTCCATGACGACCCGGGGCTGTCGGGCCTTGTCCGCGCTCGCCGCGGTGGACCAGACGAAGCCGAGTTCCACCGGGTCGGTGTTGGTGAACCGCACGGCCCAGGGGCGGTCGTCCGGGTTGGTGATGTGGATCGTCACGGTGAAGACGTCGAAGGGGCCCCTGGTCCAGGAGGCGGTCCCGACCGCCGCCAAGGTCTCGTCGACGATCGAGGCGGTGGCGGGTGCCTGCGGGATGTCGGTGAGCGGCCCGTGTCGCACCGGCCCGGGTCCCGCCGGTCTGGTGCCCGTCTGGATCTCGATCTGCGGTGGCCGCGCGCCCAGGGGTGCGCAGTCCGGTCCGATGGCCACCACCAGCAGGGCCCAGGCCGTCGCGACCTGGTCCACCACGAAGGGGGACACCTCGGAGGAGGCGAGGTGCGCCAGCCGGATCTGGCCGGTGTCGGGAAAGATGTCTACCATGATCGCTTCTCCCGTGGTGGAGGTGCGGCGGCGTCCGTCACCACGTTCCCAGTGGCACGACGTCGAGGAAGACCGGCCGCCCGGTGGCACTGCCGGTGGGCACGGGTTCGAGCTCGAACTCCCGGACCACCAGGCGCTGGGCCCGCTGCCCGGTGTCCGGAAGGCTGATCACGTTGGTCTGTCCGAGCACGGCGGAGGCCGTCAGCACGGTGGACCAGCCGGTGACGCCGTCCGGCGCCGTTACCCCGGGGTCCTGGACCTGGAGTTCGGTCCGGACGGTGTTCCCGGCCCCGCCCGGCCCGAGACCCTCCAGGACGACGCTCGCCCGCCCCGCGCTCCGGGTGACCGTCAGCCGTCGCTGCGGGGCGAGTTGGACGGGTTCGGTCAGCACCACCGGCGAGACGTCGGGGACGCGGGCGAGGGTGTACGGCTGGTAGCGGGCCAGGGCGAGCCGGACGAACGGGAAGTAGGAGGAGGCGACCACCGGCGCCAGGTCCAGGTCGGCGAACCAGCGGTCGCCCTCGGCGTCGAACTCGACCGGGTAGAGGGCGGCGTCCAGTTGGCGCTGCAGCTCGGGGAGGGTGACCTGGGCCCGCTGCGCCGCGTTGACCTGGGCAGCGGTGAGGACGGCGGGCGGCGCCCCGGTGTCCCGGATCGGGTCGCGTCCGGCGACCGTGACGTACCGCAGGGCGTCGGGGAGCACCGGCCCGGGCGGGAAGGTGAGGACGGCCAGGGCCTCGTCGTTGCCCGAGACGTACCAGGGCCGGTCGAGCAGGACCCGGAGGCCGCCGCCGTGGCGCAGCCGGGTGAGCGACCGCTGCCCGTCGGTGGTCCTGGTCCAGCCGAACGACGGGACGCAGCGGACCAGTCGGGGGGCGGGCGGGCGTACGGTGCTCGGCACGTCGAGGTCGGCGAGTTGCCCGGTGGAGGTGCAGGCGCCGGGGTCGGAGGCGAGGACGCGGGCGAAGCAGTCCTCGAAGCGGGACACGGCCGTCACGGTGTAGCTCACGTGGTGGTGGCGGGTGTCGCCGAACTCCTGGCGGATCTCCGGGACCGCCTCCAACAGCGCCAGGTGCTGGACCTCGTAGGAGCCGACGTGTGCCGTCCGCCGGGTGGTGGTGGGTGCGGCGGGCGGGTTGTCGTCCTGGTCGGTCCACTCGGCGTGCAAATCGATCCGCCCGGTGCTCGGGATGTCGATCGCGAGGTTGTCCCGGCCGAGGACGGTGTCGCGGTCGCCGGGCCCCCGTTGGGCCGTCAGCTTCCCGCCCGGGTCCCTGAGGGGGCGTTGCACCGCGTGCACCAGGGTGACGGTGCGCGGCGGGGTGATCAGGCGGTTCCGGCCGGCGACGATGTTCTGGAAGGCCGAGTCGTGCGGCACCGACGGGTTGACGCCCTGCCAGAGGGCGATGCCGAACAGGGCGACGTCGTCGTAGCCGGGGCAGGACGGGATGTCGAAGGTCACCTGCTCGGCCGGGCCGAGCGCGACCGTGACGTGGCGCGGGTCGGTCCGGCTGACCGTGCAGCCGCTCGCGGCCGCCTCCAGCCGGACGGACGCGGTCTGCAGGTCGGGCCAGGCGCCCTGCCAGATGGCGATCACTGCCTTGTCGGGCGGGACGATTTCCCCGGGCCGGCCGGTGCGGGGGTCGATCGGCCGGGGCCGGGCGTTCAGTGCGGCGCAGACGCCGCTCCGGTCGGCCAGCCAGGGCAGTGCCGCGTCGGTCTCGGGCACGATGACGTACGGGGACGGCACGGCCGGTCCGGCGGGGACGGTCCGCGCGCCCGGGATGTCGGTGAGCTCGCGGTCGGCCCGGGTGGCGATGTCGAAGAGCCCGGTCACCACGGCGTCGGGCACCGCAGGGCCCAGCGCGGCGTCGAAGGCGCCGTCGTACTGCATCGCCAGGGCGAACGAGCACTTCGCCGGGAGCAGGTGCCGCAGGTCGTAGGGGCGGTAGCCGTGGAGGGTCGCGTAGTCGGCGGCGGAGATGCCGCGGTCGCTGCGGATGACCATCCGGTCCTGGCCGTCGCCGTCGTCCCACTCCCTGGTGGGCGCCAGTTCCGGGGGCGGCAGCGGCTCGAAGCGGTAGTAGGTGATCGGGTCCGACCGGGCCTCGGTGGGGCCGACCTCCTCGACGCGCGGTCCGCCGCCGGCGAGGTCGGCGAGCCGGACCCGGACCCGGTACGTGCGGCCGAACCGCAGCCGCGGCAGGGAGCCGGGGTCGCACTCCACGGTGGTGTCGAGGGCCGAGGCCACCGGGGTGGGCATGGTGTCCCCGGTGCCGGTGACCCGTTCGGGCCGCTGGGCCACCTGGCTCCAGCCGTCCCAGCGGGCCACGATCTCGTGCAGGTACAGCGTGTCGGCGTCGCCGAAGCCGGTGACCACCGCGCCGGGGCGCAGGTAGCCCTCGTCCAGCAGGCCGTCCGGCAGCAGCGGCACTCCGCCGACGGTGTAGTGCACCCGGCGTCGGCACAGCGAGTGCCAGGTCTGGTGCTTGTCGTCGAACACGTCCATCCGGTAGCCGCCGAGGAGGGAGTCCGCGAGCAGGGCCGAGGCCATCAGACCGGCCGGGGTGGAGCGCTGCTGCGCCCGCCGGATCTGCTTGCCGTGCTCCTCCTGCCGCGCCCGGTCGACCAGGGCGAAGCCCGTCGAGTGCAGTGCGGGCAGCGCCCCGACCGGGACCGGGGAGTTCCCGTCGGGCGGGGCCGACGAGGCGTCCGACCGGGCCGTGCTGACCAGCCGCAGGGCGGCACCGTCCACGTCGAAGGACAGCAGCTCGAAGCGGGGGTTCGCGGAGGGTGCGAGACGGGCGCCGGTCAGCGGCAGCAGGCCGTCGCTGAACCCGGTGGAGGTCGGGCCGTCGACGGAGGAGGGCACGAAGCGGGTGCCGGTCAGGGTGTAGGCGGTGGCGGGGGAGAGGTCGGTCTGGGTGGCCGCGCCCCAGCCGGGCAGCGGGTGCGGGCCCGGGGCGGGCCACAGCGGCACCACGCTGAGCTCCGCCGGGTGAGCCTGGTCCACCGGGGTGAGCGCGGAGGCCGGGACGGCGAGGTCGAGCAGCAGACCGAGTGCCCGCAGGACGACGGGGTGGTCGGCCAGGTGGGTGACGGTCTGGTGGAACTCGGGCACGGGCGCGGCGTCGGGGGCGAACCGGCGTGGTGGCGCGGTGGTGCCGGGGGCGCCGCGCCGGTAGAAGGCGTAGGCCTGGGCGAGCGCCGGCGTGGCACCGGTCGGGACGTCAGTGGGGGCGGCGTCGGTCGGGGCGGCGTCGGCCGGGGCTCCGACGGGCGCCAGCAGGCCGGGCTGCCATTGGTCGGCGATCGCGCGCAGCGCGGCCCGGAGCCCGGGGTGGCTCTCCGGCGCCGCGCCTCGGTGTGCGGCGTGGGCCTGGGCGGTGGCGGTGTAGATGCCCTTGACGTCGGTACCGGCCTGGCCGGCCGGGAAGGCCGTGGTGTCGCGCCCGTCGAAGCCGCTCGGCCGGTACGGCTCCACCGGCATCGTGCCGGTGATCAGGGCGTGCCAGACGGCGAGTTGCCGCTCCGGCGGGAACTGGACGGTGCTTCCGTCGAGGGCGGTGTACGGGATGCGCACGGACCGCAGTGACCGTCCGGCGCGGCGGATGTCGAAGCCCGTGACGGCGAGCCACTTCGGCCAGTCCTGCAGCCCGAAGTCCGTGACGGTGAGCGCCGTTCCGGCCGGGCCGATCAGGCGCGGTGTCAGCAGCACCGACAGCAGCGCCATCGGTTCGGACTGCCCGGGGACGGCCGTCACCCGGCCCGCCGGGATCACCGTCCAGACGAACTGCCGCTCCAGGCCGGTCGAGTCGTGCGGGCCGGTCGAGTTTTGTGCGCCGGTCGAGTCGTGCGGGCCGGTCGATGACATGGCTCACTCCCCTGCGAAGGCCCGGCAGTAGGTCTGCCACGGGAAGGACTGCCCCTGCGGTCCGAGCGCGGCCCGGACCGAGGGGTCCGCGGTGGCCGGGGCGCCGGGGAGGGTGGCGCGTTGTCCGACGGAGGGCGGGCAGTTGCCGAAGCACTTGTGGCACTCCAGCGTGAAGGACTTGGAGAAGAAGGTCAGGTCCACGGTGACCACGAGCCGCGCCGAACCGCTCAGCGACCCGCTGGTGGCGTCGTACGTCAGGGCGAGGGTCAGCTCGATCGAGACGCTGATCAGCCCGAGCAGGGAGACGCTGCCGCCGATCCGCAGATAGCCGGTGACCTCGGTGTCGGTCCCGTTCTTGGCGAACACGACGCCGCCGAAGACGTGCACCTCCGCGGAGACGATGACGAAGTCCATCGCGATGGCGGCGCCGAACTCGATCCCGCCGGTGAAGCGTTGCAGGCCGCTGTCGGCCCCGCCGGCGCTCAGGCCGAGTTCCAGGTACCCGCCGCCGCCGAAGCCGGACACCGTGACCAGGAACGGCCGCTCCCGGGTGCCGAACGCGAAGTCCATCAGGAGGGGCCGGCCGGTCAGGGAGAGCGTGACGCCGACCTGGATGGTCAGGTTCTGCAGGCTGAACACCAGCAGGCCGAGGCTGGGGACGGCGACGGTGTACGAGGCCGTGATGCCGGTGGCCGAGGGGTCGATCCTCGGGCCGTCCTCCCCGAACGAGAGGTACCGCTCCAGGGTGGCGAGGAAGCCGAGGTCCCCGCCGAGTGTGACGTCCGAGAGCCGGACCTTGAGGTCCAGCCGTTTGCCGGGGTCGGCGGTGAAGGTCACCGACGGGAAGGTGAGGGTGACGTACGCGGGGGCGTTCGGCTCGGGGACGATCAGCCGGAAGTCCGTGATCACCCCGGTGGCGTGCATCTCCGCTCTGCCGTTGACCAGTTGGGACCTCACGTCGATGCTCAACGAGCAGTCGGGGCCGGGGTGGAACGGTCCGGCGTCCTTCGCCAGCCCCTGGTGCCAGGTCAGCTCCGCGGACGGGGTGGGCGTGCCCTCCCCGGTCCAGACGAGCGTCGGCGGGGCGGAGACGGCCTTGATCAGGCTGCTCAGCGGGACGACGCCGAACAGGGTGGCATCCGGGGCGAACAGCTTGGTGGGATCGGTCCGGAAGGCGTCGCTGACGGCCGGCCCGAGCGTGCGGGAGATCTGCGACACGGTCATGTTGGGCGCCGACAGCCCGCCGACCCGGGCCCCGGCGGCCCCGAAGTCGAGCGGCAGGGGCGTCACGAGCTGGAGCAGCGCGTCGGGTGCCGGGCTGCCCCAGGGCGTGTCGACGAGCGCCTTCGAGACGGTGGCGGGCAGCGCCGGGAGCGGGCCGAGGAGCCGGCGGACGGCCGGCAGGCCGACGGCGAGCTGGGTGACCTGCGGGTAGAAGCCGACTCCGCTGGGGGAGAGCCCGGCACCGGTCCCGCCGAAGGTCATCGACTGCACCTCCTGCACCGCGCCCTCCACGGCTCGGGTCGCCGATGCCATGGCGAGCGGGACGCGGACGCCGAGGTCGGACAGCGGGCGGCCGGGGTTCGCGAAGGGCCCGGTGTGCGGGCCCGTCCCGTAGATCCGGTCGAGCGCCGCGCCGTGGTCGGCGCCGGTGGCGGCGTCCTCGACGAACAGCAGCGGCAGGTGCAGCTCCACGGACTGCTGCCCGGCCGTGGCCTGGAGGGTGAACACCACCGGGGCGCCGCCCCTGGTCGGCCAGAAGCACCTCGGCGGGATGGCCGAGGAGTCCGCCGGGATCCAGGAGGCGTCGTCGAGGCCGCCGGTCTGCCCGGGGTCGATCGAGACGCTCTGGAACGGGAACCGGCGCTCGTGCGGGCCGCCCGCGCCGATGCCGTAGTCGTCGCGGACGGGTTCGGTGACGATCAGGAACGCCTTGCGGTGCAGGGCGGCCACCGAGGGGTCCGTGCCGTCGAACCGGCGGTCGGAGACCTCGATGTAGGCGGCCCGGTGGCCGAACGGGAACAGGGCGCCGGGGACGGACACCTTGACGTGGAAGTCCCGGCCGAGCGCGGCGTCGTGGGCCCACTCCAGCCGGGGCCAGTGGGCGGCGGCGGAGAACCGGGCACCGTAGGCGCTGAGGATCAGTCGGTCGACGGTGAGGGGCACGGCCGGGGAGGCGGCGGCGGCCGAGATGATCCTGTCGTACCAGGTGTCCAGCGGAGTGCCGTGGTCGGTGCCGTCGGCCAGGGAGCGCAGGGGATGCGCCGTCAGGTGCCCGTCCGGGCCGGTGATCCGGCTGTGCCACAGTTCGGTGCCGCCGGCCGCGCCGGTGGCGGGCAGGGTGCGGTGGGTGCACCGGGCGTCCGGCTGGAGGGCGAGCAGCAGGTTCCAGGGGACTTCGAGCCGGGCCAGGAGGTCGGCGGTGGTGGCCGTCGTGACGAGCAGCGGCAGCCGGTTCATCGCGTCGAGCAGGCCGGCCACGGTGAGGGTGACCGGATCCGCGCCGACGGCGAAGCACAGGGTCGACGGCCCGGCCAGGAAGCCCCGGGGCGGCTGTCCGGACTCCACCACCGTCTCGGCCAGGTGCTGCGGGGGGACGTCCACCAGCAGGTGCCCGCCGCCCGGGTCGGCGACCAGTTGCACCGTGCCGTCGGGGAGCGTCCGCTGGTGCAGGCCCTGGCTCCGGACCGTCAGGGTGACCAGGTCCTCGGGGCGCAGCACGGGGTAGCTGTCCGTGGGCGCGGCCGGCAGGTCGAGGAGCTGCCAGTCCTGCCAGCCGCGGTCGAAGCGGCGGTGCATCAGGGCGGTGCCGGACCAGACGGCGAACACGTCGAGGCGGCCGCCGCCGGAGGCGACGGCGGCCAGCCGGGCGTCGGTCGGGCCCCGTGTGCTGGTCGGGGCCCCGGCGGTGAGGTCGCCGCCGAGCTGCTCCCAGCCGAGCCAGGGGGCCAGGGCGGAGTGGTGGAGGCCGTGGTCGCCGCCGAGGAAGACGTCACGCTCCGTCGCGGCGAGGCAGGTGAAGGAGCGTTCGTCGCCGTCGGGGAGCGGACCGAGCGCCTCCCAGGGCGGTGGCTGGTGTGTCGGCGGGGTGTCGCCCTCCAGGCGGGCGTGGAGCAGGAGGTGTTCGCGGGGGTCGGTGAGGAGGAGGTCGACTAGGCCGGGTGCGGTGGCCGTGGCCGTGGCCGCGAGGTGGCCGGGTGGTCGCTCGCCCGTGCGGAGCACAATTGGCCCCTTGCTCGGGTGGGCGTGCAGATGCTCCCAGGTGGGGGCGCCGGTGTCCGGGAGGGTTTCCAGGACGAGGTGGACCTCGCCGGGCCGGCCCGGCACGACCGTGAAGCCGGTCACCGGGCCACGGCCCAGGGCGGGGGCGCCGAGTGACGTCCAGTGCGGGTGCTCCCCGGCGCCCGGGCGCAGGCACCACAGCTCGCCGTCGGCACCGAGGGCGAACACCTCGACCGGGCGGCCTTCGACCGCTGTCGCGCTCAGCCAGTTGAAGCCGGGGGCGCCGGTGGCCCCGGGGGTGCCGGGCGCGGGCCAGGGGCGGTCCAGGGTGTGCCAGGGGTGCCAGCCGCCGTCGAAGGCCTGGTGCCGTACGGTGCCGTCCTCCGCGCCGACGAAGAGGTGGAGTCTGCCGTGCCCTGGCGAACAGACGGCCAGGGCCCGTGCCGGGTGGGTGTGCATCGGGCGCCCCCAGCAGATTGAACACAGCAGATGAACGCAGCGGATGAACGCAGCACATGGACACGGCGGATTGACGCCGTGCCGGTCGGCGGGGGCGGAGTACGGACTGCCGGGGCCCGCCAACTCGCGGTGCTTCCAGGCTATTCCCGGTTCGGATGCGGATCAATTCCTGGCCCTGGCCTTGGTCCTGGCCCGCTGCCCCGGCCCGCCGTCCGGGCCGGGCGGCGTCACTGCGCGTAGGCGGACCGGGGACCGCGCCGACGGTCGCGCGCCATCGGCCGGGTGCTCGACGGGCCGTACGGTTCCGGCCAATTGGGGCACCCGCGCCGGGCGGTTCCACAACTCCGCTTAGGGATGCCCAGGGGCACGATCTTTACCATGTCCCTGACAGGAGGGCCGGCGGTGACGGCCGGGCCCTGCGGCGGGTGTTCCGTTTGGCGGCCCGGAGATCCGGTGGTTCCGGCCAAGGTGCACGGCACCTGTTCCCCGGGGCCCGCCGGTCCCGGAGGATGCCAGTCGTTGCGTATGCCTCCCGGTCGGGAGTGCAGGAGCGTTGGCCCGCGCCCTGACGTGTCGCGGGTTCCGGCGGGCGTCGACGGCGTTGGAGGGGGCCTTGTCCAGAGGTGCCGGCATGGCGCGGGGGTCCGCGCGCTCGTGGTTCCGGTGGGTCGTGTTCATGGTGGCGACGGTGTTGGTGGCTTCGCTGGCCCAGGCGGGAGGCCTGCCATCGGCGCAGGCGTCGGCGTCCGCGCCCCTGCCCGAGCCCGCATCCGTGCCCGAGTCCGCCCCGGCGAGGACGGTCCCACGGGACCTGCCGATCCTGTCGGTCCCGTCGGCGGCCGAGCAGAAGCCGCAGGCCGAGGTGGGGCAGCCGAAGGCCGACTTCGCGCCCTTGGCGACGGGCGGGCATCCCCGGCCCGGCGCGCGCGGATCCGTGCGCGCCGCAGCCCCGGCGGCGCCGCAGACCAGTCTGGTGTCCCCGGTCGACGGTGCCGTGGTGGGTACGGAGACGCCCGCGCTGCAGGTGGCCGCGGCCGGTGACGGCGTCCTCTACTGCTTCAAGATCTCCACCGGGTTCGACGGCCGTTCGGGCAGCGTGGTGGACTCCGGCTGCCTCGACCAGCCGCAGTGGACGGTCCCCAAGCACGTGCTGCACGACGGCGGCCGCTACACCTGGACGGCGGCCACCGCGGTGTCCGGCGGGACGACCGCGACGCCGCCGCAGTGGGTCGGGCACTTCACGGTCAACCAGCGGGTCGGCGACCCGGGGCCGGCACCGACCGACCACCTGGGCCCGGTGACGGTGAACCTGTTCAACGGCAACGCCCACGTCGAGGCCGCCGGGCCGGCCTTCCGGACTGTCGGCGGATCGGCGGGGGTGAACCTCGCCTACAACTCCCGGGAGGGCGCCCCGCACGGCGTCCGCACGTCGTACTTCAACGACTCCCGGCACTCGGGCACCCCGGACGCGATCCCCGTGATGGTGCGCGGCGAGTCACAGGTCAACCTGGACTGGGGCATCCCGTGGACCGGCAACCCGGACAACCTGCCGTGGCGTGACAACCCGATGCCGCCCGCCCTGGACAAGAACTGGTTCGTCGTGCGCTGGGAAGGCCAGTTCAAGGCCCCGGTCACCGGGGACTTCCGGTTCGCCGGCGCCCACACCGACGGCGCCCGGATCTGGCTGGGCGACAAGCTCGTCTACGACAACCCCGGGCCCGCCGAGCCCGGCGACGACTTCCTGCTGCCCGGCCCGCGCCAGGACCACGACCTCGCGTTGAAGGCCGGCCAACTGGTGCCGATCCGGGTCGAGCTGTACCACCACTCCGACCAGCGTCCGCGCATGGTGCTGTGGGCCAAGAGCAGCACCGGCACCGACGACCAGCGCGCCCACAACCTGGATCCGAGGATCGTGCCGACGGAGTGGCTGTTCTCCGCGGATTCGCAGGCGCTCCCGGCGGGTTGGACGCTGTCGGCGCAGTCCAGCGGCTACAGCCGGGCCGAGATGCTGGACGGCTCGGTGGTGCTCACTGACGGCGCCGGCGGCAAGCACACCTGGGCCAAGGCCTCCACCGGCGGCTACGCGCCGCCGGTCGGCGAGGACGGGGTGCTCGCCTTCGACACCTCGGGCCGGATCACGCTCACCGAGGGCGACACCGTGTCGCTGTTCAACCCCGACGGCACCCTGGCGGCGGTGGAGTCGGTGCTGGACGGCAAGAAGCCGGCCGCACTGCAGTACGGCTACAGCGGGACGCCACCGCGGCTGACGCAGATCAAGGACCCGGTCTCCGGCCGGTCGCACCAGCTCTTCTACAACACCGACGGCAGCGACGGCTGTTACGGCGGAGTGCCCCGCCCGCCCGGCTCCGACCCGGCCCCGCCGCAGATGCTGTGCCGGGTCCGGTACTGGGACGGCAGCGAGACCAGGCTCTGGTACCAGATGGGCACCCTGGCCCGGGTCGAGAACCCCGGCGCGGTCATGCAGGACTTCGACTACCTGGGCCGGGCCTCGGCCAAGCAGCGCTACGACGAGGCCGGGGACAACGAGGAGGAGAAGCAGAAGGCCCTGGACAGCATCGGGCCGCTGGCCACCATCCGGGGCAGTCTGGCCTACGACTGGGTGGCGCACCAGGCCCCGTCCGCGGCGAACGGCTGCACCAACACCGGTGACACCGCCGCCGCCTGTACGGTGATCGGCTACGACTCCGTGACCGAACAGCCCCAGGAACCGCCCGCCCTGCGCGCGGTGCAGGTGCTGGCACCGGCCCCGGACGGCCGCTCCGGCGACAAACGCGCCGAGCACTTCTACCAGTACTACCTGGAGCGCAAGCAGGCCACCGTGGCCCTGGCCGGGGTGTACGACTCCACCCGCTCCCGCACCGTCACCTACGACGACGCCGGACGCACCCTGGTCACCACCGACTTCACCGGGGCGAGCATCGCCGCGGAGTGGAACACCAAGGACCAGGCCACCGCGGCCGTCGACAGCGCCGGCCGACGCTCCACCACGGTCTACGACCACGCCGACCGCCCGGTCGACAAGTACGGGCCCGCACCGGCCTCCTGCTTCACCGGCCAGACCCCGACACCCGCGTGCGCGGCGACGATGCCGCACACCCGCACCAGCTATGACGAGGGCTTGGCGGGGCTGTCGGCCGCCTTCTACGACAACCCGGAACTGGCGGGCGTCCCGACGGTGTTCGCCACCGGGGTCGGCGCCGCGGACGGGGCACTGTCACGGTCGTGGGGAACGAGCCCACCGGTGCCGAACACTGGTGGCTGGTCCGGGCGCTTCACCGGCGAGTTGCAGTTCCCGGCCGCCGGGCAGTACGGCCTCGGGTTCACCGCGGTCGACGGAGTCCGCCTCTGGGTCGACGACGTCCTGACCGTCGACGGCTGGGGCGACAAACCCGCCACCGCGGTCACCGGCACGTACGCCAACAGCACGGCCGGCAGCTGGCACCGGGTCCGCGTCGACTACTACAACCGCTCCGGCACGACGGGGGCCCTGGCCTTCACCTGGACCCCGCCCGGGGCCGGTGCCCCGGCCCCGGTGCCCGGCACGAACCTCGCGCCCCGCTACGGCTGGGCGACGGGCACCACCACCGACGACACCTCCGGCGGCGGCCAGGAGCGGGCACCGTCCAAGCACAGCACCAGCAGCTACTCGGACCCGGCGGCGGGCATCGACCCGGCGTACGGGCTCACCGTGTCCACCACGGGTGATCCCGGCGGACTGGGTCTGACCGCCCGAACCAGCTACGAGCGCCCGGGCGAGGGATACCTGCGCAAGCTGGCCTCGGCCATGCCCGCCGGTGACCTCGCCAACCCCGACAAGCGCAACACGACCGTCTACTACGGCGACTCCGAGACCCGCGCCAACCCCTGCGACCCGAGCGCTCCGGCCGCCAACCAGGGCGGCATGGCCAGGACCGCCACCGCGGCCAAGCCGGGCAGCGGGGCGGCGCTCACCGGCGAGACGGTGTACGACGAGGCCGGCCGAGTCGTCGCCGAACGTGTCAACGACGAAGCGTGGACCTGCACCGCCTACGACGCCCGCGGACGGGTGGTCAAGCGGAGTTCTCCGGCCTACGGGGACAAGCCCGCACGCACCGTCACCACCGACTACGCCGTCGGCGGTGACCCGCTGACGGCGAGGACGACCGACGAGAACGGCTCGATCACCACGGCGATCGACCTGCTCGGCCAGGAGGTCGGGTACACCGACGCCAACGGCGTCACCTCCACCTCCACCTACGACCAGGTCGGGCGCCTGATCACGGACACCACCACCGTCAAGGGCGTGACCAGCACGGTGGCGTACGCCTGGAACGACGCCAACCAGTTGACCGACGTCAAGGTGGACGGGACCACCGTCGCCACCCCCTCCTACGACGCGGCCACCGAACTGGCCGGAGTCGCCTACGGCAACGGATCCCGCCTGGACTCGCTGGCCCGCAACGGATCGGGCAAGCCGACGGCGCTGACGTGGAGGACAGCCGCGTCCACCGTGGTCGACACGGTGACCCGCTCTCGGGACAACCGTGTCACCGACGACGTGGTGACGGCGGACGGGAAGCCCGCCGCGAACTACTCCTACACCTACGACGCCGTGGGCCGACTCGTCGCGGCGGTCGTCCCGCACCACCGACTCACCTACCGGTTCGACCCGGCCGACGGCTGCGGACCGGCGCAGACGGCGGGGTCGAACACCAACCGCACCGCATTCACCGACAGCCGCGACGGCGGCCTCGCGGTCACCACCGTCTACTGCTACGACGGTGCCGACCGGTTGACGTCCACCAGCGGCGGCCTGACCCTGGCCCTCGCCTACGACACCCACGGGGACACGGTCAGACTCGGGGACGATGCCCTGGGTTACGACTCCACCAGGCGGCACATCCAGACCACGACCGCGTCCGGTACCACCATCTCGTACACCAGGGACCCGGCCGACAGGTTGACGGCCCGTACCGTCACCGGCGCCACCGACGCAGCGAAGAACGGAACCACCCGCTACTCCTACAGCTCCAAGCACGACGACGCGGACCTCGTCCTGGACAAGGACGGCAAGCTGCTGCAACGCATCGTCGCGCTGCCCGGCGGGGTCCTGCTGACCAAGAACTACGACAAGGCCGCCACCACCAACTGGTCCTACCCCAACATCCACGGAGACGTGCTGTTCACCGCGGACGGGGCCGCCACTCGCACCGGTGACATCCGCCTCTACGACCCGTACGGCCAGAACATCGACCCCGGTACGGGTGCCTTCACCGACATCCCCGCCCCCGCGACGGTCGCCGGCGGGATGGACTTCGGGTGGCTGGGCCAGCACGAGCGGCCGGTGGAGCACCTGGCCGGCCAGCAGGCGATCGAGATGGGCGCACGCGTCTATCTGCCGGTCCTGGGGCGGTTCCTGCAGGTCGACCCGGTACCGGGTGGGTCGGCCAACGACTACGACTACGTCAACGCGGACCCGGTCAACGGCCTGGACCTCGCCGGAACGTTCAGTTGGAAGTCGGTGGTCCGCGTCGGCACCACCGCAGCGGAAGTGGTGGCCTTCGTGCCGGGTCCGATCGGGACGGTCGCCTCCGGGGTGGCCGTGGCCGGTCAGCTGGCGCAGGGCAACAAGCAGGCCGCGGCGATGGACGCGCTGGGCATGATCCCCGGCGGCAAGCTCGCCGGCACCCTCGCCAGGGACGCTGCCAAGGAATCCTCGACACTCGGCAAAGCAGCCGAGGCCGTCGAGAGGTCGTGCAATTCCTTCGCGCTCGACACCCAGGTCGTGATGGCCGACGGCACTGTCAAATCGATCGGCGACGTCCACGAAGGAGACCAGGTCCGGGCAACGGACCCGGCGACCGGCCACACCGCGGCTGAACCCGTCGCGGACGTGATCACCGGTCAAGGCACCAAGCACCTGATCGACATCGGCATCGAGGGCCCGCAAGCGGTGACGATCACCGCCACGGACGGCCACCCCTTCTGGATCCAGGGTCACGGCTGGGCCGATGCCGGGGAGATCAGGACCGGTGACCTCATTCGTGGTGGGCCCGGCTCCGGGGTCGTCCGGGTCGCCACGGTCCACGACCGCGGCGAGGTCGTCGGCCAGACCGTCCACAACCTCTCCGTCAGCGGCGTCCACACGTACTACATCCAGGCCGGGGCGGCCCAGGTTCTGGTGCACAACTGCCCGGCCAAACGCCCCTCCACGCCGAACCAGATGAACCAGGAAGTGAACCTCGGGAGCGCCCCGTCGGGAGTCAAGCGGGTCGACAAAGGGATCATTCCGGGCGAGCAGGACCACGTTCACTTCACTGACGGAACGGCGTTGAACAGGGACGGGACCTGGAAGCACGACGGAAACGGAAGTCCGCGGCCGCCGACCAAGAGCCAGCAGAAGTGGCTGGAGGGGCACGGCTGGACGCTTCCGTGATCAATGAACCGCCTGGTCTTCGTCCCTTCCTCCGCAGAGTCCTGAGCGACGGTCAGAACGAAAGGATCCCACCGATGGAAACCACGCCTGCGAAGCACCCGAGACCCTCGTGGAGGAGGATGGCCGCCGTCGTCGTGGCACTGTTGGCGGCAGTGGGGCTCATGGCCGCCCCCGCCGCCGCGCGGGAGGAGAGCGGCACGTCGCTCACGGCGCTGATCCAGCTGACCTTCACCAACGTCAGCAACGGGAAGCAGCTGGACGTCCTGGACGGCAGCTACGACGACAACGCGCCCGTCTCGGTCAGCCCGGCGCCGGGGTCCGCCACGACGTGGCGTATCAACACGGGCATGAGCTTCGGCTCGGGGTTCGCCATCGTCAACAACACCACCGGCAAGTGCATGGACCTGACCACCGCCCGCTACCAGCTGCGGCAACAGCCGTGTGACGGGCGGGCGTCCGAGCAGTGGTACGTCCAGCCGGTTGCCGGATCGGCGCAGAAGGCGTTCAGGATCCGCCAGGTCGGCGACAACACCTGCCTGACGGTCCAGATACCGCCCGCCATGGACAACTGGGCGTACACCTACCGCTGCGACAACACGCCCTACCAGCAGTGGACGCTACCCGCCGAGGTCTACCAGACGGCGTGGAACATCGCCGTGGACTACGCGGCCGCCCGGTGCAACAAGGACACGGCGACCTGCTCGTGGTCCACGGCCAGCCAGACGCCGCCGTTCACGCTGCCGGAGGCGTGCGTCTCCCCGATCTGGTTCAACGACACCTCGACCACGATCCCGTGGGAGTTCTCGCTGAGCACCACCACGGGGTGGACCAACACCATCGGCTTCAAGCTGGGCGGGAGCCTGAGCGTCGGCGGAAACATCGGTCTCGCCAACGTCACGCTCGCAGTCACCGGCGAGATCAACGGTGCGACCACGGTGGACCTCAAACAGGAACTGGGCAGCAAGCTGACCGTGAGCGTGCCCCCGCGCCAGTACGGGTGGGTCACGCTGTCCGAACTGGCCACCAAGGCCACCGGGACCTGGACCTTCGACGCCCAGGGCTTCCCGTGGACCGCCGACGACACCATCACCGTGCCCCTCAAGTACGACACCAAGGGCGGCGCGAGCATCTACAGCGCACGGACCAGGCCCACCTTCACCAACTGCGCCGGAACGTAGCAGCGCCACCGGGCGCGGGGAGCCGGGCAGGGGGGTGTGGTGGCCAGGGCCACCACACCCCCTCGTCGCGTTGGGTGACCGGCCGGGGGCAGTGCGCGAAGGTGTCCGGCCGGCCCGACGGCGTGGGCGACGCTGCTTGTAGGCTCGTACGGAACAGCTCGGATTCTTGAAGGGGGAGCCCGGTGCGCGCCCGTCGGTGGACAACTGTGGTCGCTGGAGTCGTCACGCTGAGCAGCCCGGCGGTGGCGTACGCCCGCGGCGGGGGCGGTAGCCACGGGTTCAGCGGCGGGGGCAGCCATGGTGGTGGGGGCGGTGGCAGCCACGGCAGCGGCTTCCACGGCTCGACCGGCGGCGGCTTCGGTTTCGGTTTCGGCTCCGGAGTCGGCAGCGGTGGCGGCGGGCTCGTCCTCCTGCTGGTGATCGTGGCCGTCCTCCTCCTGGTCCTGTGGATCATGTACCGGCGCCGGAGGACGGCGCAGGCGGTCGGTCTGAACACGGTCTCGGACCGTACGGCGCACCGCGCGGACGAGCAGGCGCGCGAGCGCGCCGCCCAGGTCGGGGCCCGGGTCGACGCCATCGCCGACACGGACGCGACCTTCGACCGCGCCGCGCTCGAGAGCCGGGCCGTCTGGCTCTACGTGACCGCCCAGAACGCCTGGACCCGGCACGACCACGCCACGTTGCAGCAGATCCTGTCCCCGGTGCTCTACGGCAAGTGGGCCGACCAGCTGCGCGACTACGCGTCACGCGGCGAGGTCAACGTCGTGGAGATCGTCTCCGGCCCGGTGGTCGAGCTGGTCGACGTCGCGAATCGCGCGGGCGAGGAGAACGACACCGTCACCTTCCGGGTCACCGCGACGCTCCGGGACTACGTACGCCGCGGCGACGGCGCGGATGCCGTCCGAAAGGACGGCTCGACGCGACCGGTCGAGTACTGGACGCTGCGCAAGAACCGGGCCGGGGAGTGGATCGTGTCGTCGGTGGAGCAGGCGGCCGAGGGTGCGCACCACCTGACCGGTGCCATCGAGACGGACGGCTGGGACCAGAAGGAGGTCGCCCGCGAGGCGGTCCTCGAGGTGGCCGGCAGGACGGCGGTCCAGGGCGCGGGCGACATCCTGTCGCTCACCAACATCTCGTGGAGCACGGATGCCGACACCGCCGTCGGCGATCTGAGCGTGCTCGACGGCCGGTTCGACAAGGCGGTGCTCGAGGTGGCCGTCGAGCGGTTCCTCGAGGAGTGGGTGATGAACGACGGCAGCCTGGACTTCACCTCCGTCCGCACGGTCGACCGAACCGTCATGCGTGACGCCGTCGTCAGGTCCGTCACGGTGCGCTCGCTGGTCTCACGCGAGCCGATCGTCTTCCGCGTCGCGGTCGACGCGGAGGGCGTCTACTACGAGGTCGACCGTCGCACCGAGCAGGTGCTCCGCGGCGACGCGCGCGAGCGCCGGCCGATCACCTTCGCGTTCGACCTCCGGCTGGACGACACCTCGACCAAGGCGTGGACCGTGATCGCCACCCACGTGGAGTAGGGCGTCGAGGAAGCGGGCGTGACGTCAACTGGCATGCGAGCATGGCCGGATGACTGCGAGCATCGAAGAGGCACCCGAACTGCACCGGGTGACGACACCGGTTCTGGAGATCGCCTACCACCGGACCGGTGGGCGCCGCCGGGAGACCGACGCCCCGGTGATCCTGCTGCACGGCTTCCCCTACGACGTGCGGGCCTACGACGAGGTGGCGCGGCTGCTCGCCGAGGGCGGCCGGGAGGTGCTGGTGCCGTTCCTGCGGGGCTTCGGGCCGACCAGGTTCCTGGACGGGGGCACGCCGCGCAGCGGTGAGCAGGCGGCGCTCGGGCAGGACCTGGTGGACTTCATGGACGCGCTGGGGATCGACCGCGCCGTGCTCGCGGGCTACGACTGGGGCGGGCGGGCGGCCTGCGTCGTGGCGGCCACCAGCCCGGAGCGGGTCCACGGCCTGGTGGCGGCGGGCGGCTACACCGTCCAGGACATCGCGGGTGCGACGGAGCCGGCCGCCCCGGAGGCGGAGCACAACTTCTGGTACCAGTACTACTTCCACTCCGAGCGCGGGCGGCTGGGGCTGGAGCGCAACCGCGAGGAGCTGTGCCGGCTGCTCTGGCGGCTGTGGTCGCCGACCTGGGCGGGGGCGGAGGAGGCGTTCGCGGCCTCGGCGGCCAGTCTGCACAATCCGGACTTCGTCGCGGTGACGGTCCATTCCTACCGGCACCGCTACGGCCTGGTGGAGGGGGATCCGCGCTACCGGGCGCTGGAGGAGCGGCTGGCGGCCCGGCCGCCGGTCGGGGTTCCGACGGTGGTGCTGGTGGGCGGCGACAACGGGGTGATCGCGCCGGCCGACCAGACCGGCACCGAGCGGTTCACCGGTCCGTGCGAGCTGCGGACCCTGCCCGGGGTGGGGCACAACGTGCCGCAGGAGGCGCCGGCGGCCTTCGCCGAGGCGGTGCTGAGCCTGGGCTGCTGAGCCTGGGGTGGGGGGTGGGGGGGGGGGGGGGGGGCGGGGGGGCCCCCCCCCCCCCCGGGCGGGCGTTCGCCCTTCTTCCCGCCCCTTTTTTTTTTCTTTTGCCCCAAGCCCCCTAGGTCTAAAATGCC